>JBARNL010000253.1:0-10302 GCA_049802955.1 Candidatus Angelobacter sp. | reverse complement strand
GAGCCCGCAAGCGCTTCCAGTTCTCCAAGAGGTAACCGAGACTGTGATGCACAACATTGCTTTCAATCCGGGGTCCCCAACGCGCACCGTACTTGTGCGTGGTGGGGTGGAAATGAGAGCCCGCAAGCGCTTCCAGTTCTCCAAGCGATAATTTTCACAGCGGGACGGCAATGGCCGTCCTCTGTTTTTGTGAAAGATGCACAGCCGAGGGCGGCTGTGCCACACGAGTGTAGTTAATCTTCCCTCCCGCACCAACGGGAGCGGAGCAGGGAATAAATCCCGAGCGGGCAAGATGGACGCAGAGGATGCAATTCAATAAGGAGGTATTTTGGCTAACATCACCATGAAAGAGCTGCTTGAGGCGGGTGTCCACTTTGGCCACCAGACCAAGCGCTGGAATCCCAAGATGAAAGAGTACATCTTTGGGGAACGCAACGGCATTTACATCATTGACCTGCAGAAGACGCTCAAGATGTTTAAAGACGCGAGCAAGTTTGTGCAGGACGCCGCCGCGGACGGCCGGACTGTGCTGTTCGTCGGCACCAAACGGCAAGCCCAGGACGCAATCGCCGAAGAAGCCGGACGCTGTGGAATGTTCTACGTGAACAACCGCTGGCTGGGCGGATTGCTGACCAACTGGGTCACCGTACAGAAATCAGTGAAACGGCTCAAAGAGCTTGACGAGATGGCCACCGATGGCCGCTACGAGCTGCTGCCGAAAAAAGAAGTGATCAAACTGGAGCGCGAGCGCAAGCACTTGCAGGCCAACCTGGCGGGCATCAAGAGCATGACGCGCCTGCCGGACGTGGTCTTTGTGATCGATTCCAACAAGGAAGCTATTGCGGTGAAGGAAGCGCGCAAGCTGGGTATTCCAGTGGTTGCCGTGGTGGACACGAATTGCGATCCTACGGAAGTTGACTGGGTGATCCCCGGCAATGACGACGCGTTGCGGGCGATTCGCTTGTTTGCCTCGAAGGTGGCTGACTCCATTGCTGAAGGCGTACAGGCTGCCACGGACAAGCAGGGCGCGGAAATCGCCGATGCTGCTGCCGCCGGTGAAGCGCGCGCTGCCGCTGCCAATCAGGGCCAGGCTGCTCCCACTTCCGCCGATCTGGCGGAAGAAGAACAGCTGAACATGGAAGAGGTGCTGGGCGGCAAGGTGCGGAAAGCACCGGAGTCTGAGACTGTGACGCCGGCCGAAGTCCCGGAAGCCGACGTGGCCAAGACCGTTTAGGCTTAATTGCCAGAATTGCCAAAATCGGTAATTGCCAAAATTGAAATCCGGCACACTCTGAGATTTAAGGCATGATAGGGATCCCTCCCCTTCGGCAAGCTCAGGGTCGGACAAGAAAATGGCCCGCGTCAGGCGAAGAGCCACGCGGGTCAAATGTTGTAAACCGAAGTTTTAAGTGAAGGAAACAGAAGATGAGTACAGAAACGACCAGCATTTCAGCGGCACAGGTAAAAGAACTGCGCGAGCGCAGCGGCGCTCCCATGATGGATTGCAAAAACGCCCTGTCAGAAGCCAAGGGCGATATTGAAGGCGCGCTGGTATGGCTGCGCAAAAAGGGCATTGCCACAGCAGCCAAGAAGGCGGCACGCACAACGAGCGAAGGATCGGTGGCGAGCTACATCCACGCCGGAGGCAAGATCGGCGTGCTGGTGGAGATCAATTGCGAGAGCGATTTTGTGGCCCGCACCGACGATTTCAAAGACCTGATCAAGGACATTGCCATGCACATCGCGGCGGCCGACCCGAAGTTTGTGCGCAAGGAAGATGTCACTCCTGAGGCATATGAGAAGGAAAAAGAAATCTATCGCGCGCAGGCTGCCGCAACCGGCAAGCCGGCCAATGTGGTGGAGAAGATATTGGAAGGCAAGATGTCAAAGTTCTATGAAGAGGTTTGCCTGCTGGACCAGCCTTTTGTTAAGGAACCCGGCATCACTATCCATCAGCTGATCGCGAGCAAGATCGGCAAGCTGGGTGAGAACATCTCTGTCCGGCGCTTTGCCCGTTTCAAAGTGGGCGATGTGGGCGAGACGATTGCCATCACAAAACCACAGCAGGACCAGAAAACGGAATAGAGAGCTACTAGCTACTAGCTGCTGGCTTCTAGCTCTTAAGTTTAAACATGGCGATCGCTGAAAAGTGGTCGCCTTTTGCTTTTGAATAGGACATGAAGCCCGGGCAGCCGCGAAAAACAAATCAGCCGCGAATTCACCCGAATGAACACGAATGATCGATTGGGTTTGTCCGCATTGACCCTTCGTGGCAATAGTGTTCCCTCGCTGCGCTCGGGATATAAAAGAGAAGCAAGCCTTCAGTAACCAGCGTCTAAACAGTCAGGAGACGTACAATAACTTTATGGTCGCCCGTCCGCTGGTGGAAACAGCGCGCAATACGATGCTCTTCAGTGAGATCGTTACGCTCGCGCTGGACTCATTCCGCAGCAGCAAATGGCGCTTTGCCCTGACGGCGTTGGGCATGGTGATCGGCACTGCTTCGCTGATCGTTGTCGTCACAATTGGCCTCACGGGCAAGCAATACGTGATGAATCAGATCCAGGGAATTGGGGCCAACCTGATTTACGCCTATTACGAAGGCGGCAGCAATGCTTCCGTAAGCACCAGCGCCAGAGACGATCTGACCATAGAAGATCTGAGGGCAGTGCAGCAGGAAGTGCCGGGTATCCAAGCCGCTTCGCCGATGATAGAAATCCATGACCGCGTGAGCGTGGGTGGCGGCAGAGAACGCGATATTCAGGTCCTGGGAGTTTCCACGCAGTACTCCACCGTGCGTAACCTTGAGATTTTGGCGGGGCGCTTTTTTGACGAGGAAGACGCCATGTCGCGGGCGCATGTGGCAGTTGTGACGCAGCAGTTTGCGCAGCGGGTCTACCAGAGCCAGAGCGCCGCCGTGGGCAAGGACATCAAGATCAACAGTCTTCCTTTTGTGATCATTGGGACTTTCCGCGAGCGCGTGGAGACTTTCGGCCAATCTGAAATTGCCGGCGATACGGTACTTATCCCGTTTAACGTGGCGCGGTATTTCACCGGCAATGACGCGGTGAAACAACTTTTCTTTTCCGTCTCAGACGCGGGCGAGGTAACGCGCTCCACGGAACTGATCAAGCAAGTGCTGCAGTCGCGGCATCGTGCCGCGTCCGTTTATCGCGTGGAAAACCTCACGCAGTTACTTGCAGTCGCTTCCCGGGCAGCCAATGGGCTTACCTTGATGCTTCTGGCAATTTCGTTGCTGGTGCTGATTGTGAGTGGCGTGGGAATCATGAATATCATGCTGGCCAATGTGCGGACGCGCATTCGCGAGATCGGCATACGCAAGGCCATTGGCGCAACCAGCCGTGAAATTCGCCTGCAATTCTTGACGGAAGCGGTCCTGATCTCTCTGGCCGGCGGAGTCGTAGGCACGCTCCTGGGGCTGGCTATTCCCTTCTCAGTACGCTTCCTGACTGAGTATCGAATCCCGATTTCCGGGCTCTCAGCGATCATTGCGATTTTGGTGGCCGTGCTGGTGGGCGTGATCTTTGGGACGTTACCAGCCACGCGCGCAGCCCAGTTGGACCCGGTGGAAGCTTTGCACTACGAATAGGCATTCAGCCTTTTTTCCCTTATCTGAGCTCATCCGCGGCGAAAGGTGTCCGGCTCGCAGAACTCTAGTAACTTTCCAGATACTCTGCCGGACAACCAATTCAATTGTTAATGAATCTTTATCAAAGCAGCTCTACATCCCCATAGGGCCAGCTTGGGCTTTAAAAGGACCCCTTTTGGTCGCAGCAAAGCTAGCTCCAGAACCACCCAATACGAGACTCTCTGTTGGCCAATACATTGCCGACATCCTGCTGGACGCTCGTTCGGACGGCACCATCTATCATTGGATTGTGCAGCGGGTCGGCTCGGCCGCCATTATCCAATGGGGCCAGGAATATTCGTTTGAGGACGCTTATTCCGCCGTTACTCTCTATTTAGAGCAACTCAGTCGCCCGAACCAGGAAAAAGCCTAGCCCGCTTTCGCCGTATCGTCCTCGAGCACTGGGAGTTCATACAGGCATATCCGGGGTGAAAAAATTTCAGCTTCGGCTTCATCCGGCACGGCCCGCAGCAATTCAAACATCACGGCATTCTGGCATTGGGCGCACCGGGGAAACTGCTGGTCACGCAAAAGACTGACTTCATGCGGCAGGCGATGCTTTTGGTGGCGCACCTTGTAGACCCCGCTCTGGGGAACAATTTCATCCGTGCGGAACACGGGCCGTTTCGCCATCTTGTTTGGACCGGATTTCACCAGAAACAACGCCGGCCTTCTGCTCGCCATTCAATTCACCTTCCTAATGTAGGATGCAAGCCGCTGGCAGGCGTCGGCCATTATCCCCGAGTCTCTGCTCCTGCATTGGCGCGCCGGACCTAAGGCGAAATTTGGAATTGCTACTGTCTGATGCCGGACAGACATCAGGTCCGCCTGCTCGATAAAATTTTTTGAGGCTCGGCTCCATCTTCACACGCATTTTTGGGCCATCTTTTATTGTCTCGTGCGCATTCCTGATGGGCGTCCCGTTCAGAAGGAGGCATTGGAATGGCAGTCCCGCTGCATATTCTTTCATTTGGCAGAGATCCCGCCCTTATGTCGTCGCGCACTTTACTTTTAGTAAATGCAGGATATGCCGTGCAGGAAGCTTATACCCTGGAGAAAGCCGTAGAGCTGGTGGATTCCGATTCAATTGATTTAACGCTCATCTGCCACACTGTTCCACAACGCGATCAGCAGATTTTTATTTCCGTAGTGCGGAAAAAACGGCGTCTCATGCCCGTCCTTTGCATTCGATCTTATGCTTATGAATCTTCTCCCCGGGCCTGCACCCCCGTGGACAACGATCCAGAAGCTCTTCTGCATTGCGTGAAATCGTTGGTTCCATCTCCTTCAGCACAGATGAAGAATCAACGGACATCCAATCCTTAGCGGCGGAGATGGGGATTCCATGCCCGCCGCCGGCCATTTAAAGCGCGATTCAACATCCGCGTGCGGCAACTAACAGGCGATGAAAAGCCTATTATTGCGGCACAACCGTGGTGACTTTTACCAGCTGGCGTTCCGTTTTGCCATTCCCGCTGATGTCCATCACCTTGATCTCTTCCCTCACTTCAAATTGTTTTGGCGATGGCATGCTGAACTGCACAGTTGCGTCACTCTGATTGCGCCGCTGCTGCAGCGGCGGCGCTGCGGCGGAATTTTGCGCTTGTGGTGATGATCGCTTCTTAGAAGGCGTCATTTGTGTTTTCTTTTTTCCCGGCCCTTGGGCGTGAGAAAACGATTCTTTGGAATCCGCGGAATTCGCTACCATAACTTCTTGCTTTCCCGCTGGATCCATGGATAGCCAGACTGAAGGAACAACGGTGGCCGTGATGGTAAGCGACGCCGGAGCAGATCCGCCGGCGCGCCCATGATTGGATTGTGCCGATGAAAAACTGAAGGTAAAAAGAACCAGGATAAGAACGGGCCTAACTTGCATGCCACCATGATCGCTCAGCGTTTGCATTGAACCAGCACAGCTCAGATTTTCTTTCTGAAAATCTAAAATGAGAATTTCTTCATCCCGTTTCGGGACTGCCGGGCGAGTTACGACGAAGCCTCCTTCATTCCCGCTACCCTAAGTAGTTTTAGGCCAGGTTGAAAAGCTTCCATTTATAGCGGGTGAAGCATCTTAATGAATTAGAAGACGCGCATGCATGCGGGTGAGTTGATTCGTTTTGAGTGGTTCAACATGCCCAAGAAACCCAAGCGCCGCAATCCTATTGCTTCCCCCAATGAAGTTTGGATAGCTCCTCGCCCCGCCAAAACGTCGGATCCCAGGACATTTGAGCTTATCGGCATTGACCGCTCCAACCGCTACCTTGAGTTTGCCGATATTGCTCTGGGCGCGAAAAAGACATCTTCGCGCAGGAAGAAAAGCCACGGCATGGCAGGCGATGCCCAACTGGATCGAGATCCTGACGGCAAAGTGACGCCCATTAATAGCCACAGGCCTAAATTTGGCGCTTTTCGCAATTCCCGCTGATGCGGCAAGAATTTTTGCCTGCGCCTATATTTCCTGAGACCGTTTAGGCTCTACTGCTATAGAAGCAGGTTCATCCGTCGATGAAAATTAAAGGGACACGGACCGGAAGCCGTGTCCCTTTCAATTTTTTTTGAACGATTGCCTTACTTCCCCTGTCCGCTGCTCACAATCTTCATTACCGACGCAAGAAAATCGTCGGGCGCCACAGATTCGTGGAAAAACGCCGGCGACAGCAATTCCGGCCTCTTCTTTCTGTGCAGTTCCAGTACCGGGGCAGCGCAATGTTCTTTCACCGCCGCCCACACCCGCCGCTTCTCTGAAGGCAACAGAGAGTACCCCAGCATCACCAGCCGAGGTTTGTGGACCGCGCATGTGGACGGAATGGCAGTTGAATCGCTGGCCGCCAGCACCTCAAAACCGGCCTTTTCAAGCACATTTCTGCGCACATCCGCCAGCCCCGGATCGCGTGATACCACCAGGATCTTCTCTTTTTCAGCCATCACTAGTGTGATGCCGCTCGCCAGAGTGTCTGTTCAGTTTTGGAAAATAAAATCCAGAGAGAAAGCGCGCATTTTTTTTTGCCCCGAGCGTAGCGAGGGGGGTCCTATAGCCCCGAAAATGTTCCTGCCCGAGCGGAGTGAGAGGACGCTATAAGCGCCGAAATGTCAGCGGGATCGTCTTTCCACGGATGCCGAAGCAAAATTTCTGTTCGTAGGGATCCCTCGCTTCTCTCGGGACTTCAGAAAGTCTACCGCAGCTCTTCCATGATCTCGTCCAGCGCCTGCCGTGAAGGACGCGTCAACTCTTCCGGCATTCTGGCCAGCGGCTGGTCAGTCAAGTTGAGTTGCTCCACAAAACTGGGCGTGGTGGTATTCACGTAAAACACTCCGGTCAGCATCTCGCCTTTTTCGTGCGACTCCGTCAACAGCCGCAGCGCGCCAACCCTGTCGGTAGCATCGTAATCGCGGTCCAGCTTGCGCAGCCGCAGTTGCGAACCGTCATGCATGCGCACGGTTGCAGTAGTGCCGGGATCGTAATCCACGTTGATGTTTTCAAAGCTCGGCACAAAACCAATTTCCTGGATTGGCTCTTCATGGTCCTTGGAATACTTGTAGGATTTGGTGGAACCCTCGTGATCGTTGAACGTCACACAGGGAGAGATCACGTCAAGCATCACGGTGCCGCGGTGCGCGATGCCCGCTTTCAGCAGATTGAGCAACTGTTTCTTGTCGCCGGAGAATGACCGCGCCACAAACGTCGCGCCCAGCTGGATCGCCAGCGCGCAAGTATCGATGGGCGGCAGATCGTTGATCACGCCGGTTTTCAGTTTCGATCCCAGATCGGCCGTGGCGGAAAACTGCCCTTTGGTGAGGCCGTAAACGCCGTTGTCTTCAATGATGTAGATGATCGGCAGATTGCGGCGCATCAGGTGGATGAACTGCCCAATGCCAATGGAAGCCGTATCGCCGTCACCGGAGACGCCAATCAGCATCAGCTTTTGGTTGGCCAGAGCGACTCCGGTGGCGACGGAAGGCATGCGTCCATGTACGGAGTTGAAGCCGTGAGCGCGGTTCACAAAATATGCCGGCGTCTTAGATGAGCAGCCGATCCCGCTAAGCTTGGCGATGTTTTCCGGCTGAATGCCCATCTCATACATCGCGTCAATCAGGCGCTCAGTAATCGCGTTGTGGCCGCAGCCCGCACACAGCGTGGTTTTGCCTCCGCGATAGTCAAGCACGGTTAGCCCCGCATGATTTGTTTTGGGCCCCGGAGTGGGCGTGGTGGTGGCGGACATTACTTGGCCTCCTGAGCACTGGTTTCCTGAGAAACGATAGCGTCGGTGACGGAGCGCGCATCAATGGGCAACCCGTTGTAGTGGACCACGCTGCGCAGCCTGGTTACCTGGTCAGCCGGTATATCGAGCTTGATGAGCTGGAACATTTGTGCGTCGCGATTTTGCTCCACCACGTAAACGCGATCGTGATTCTTGATGAAATCATGCACGTCCTGCGTGAACGGATAAGCGCGCAGGCGCAGATAGTCTGCGACGATATTGTTTTCCTGCAGCAGCTGGTCGCAGGATTCAGTCAGCGCCCAGTGCGTGGTGCCAAAGGCAATAATGCCGATCTTTGAGGTGCCACTGACTTCATTCACCGGCGCAGGCACAAACTTGCGCGCTGTTTCAAACTTGCGCGCCAGGCGGTCCATGTTGTTCACATAATCGTCCGGACGCTCGCTGTATTGCGCTTTTTCGTTGTGTCCGCTGCCGCGGGTGAAATAGGCAGCCGCCGGATGCGCCGTGCCCGGCAGCGTGCGATACGGAATGCCATCGCCATCAACGTCTTTATAGCGGGCAAAACCGCCCAGCCGCTTGAGGTCTTCTTCATCCAGCACTTTGCCGCGTGCAATCGGCTTTTCAGGATAAGTAAACGGATGCGCCATCCAGTTGTTCATCCCCAGGTCAAGATCGGAGAGCACGAATACGGGAGTCTGGAATTTTTCGGCGAGATCAAACGCCTCAATGGCCATGCTGAAGCACTCTTCCACCGATGCCGGAAACAGCAGGATGTGTTTGGTGTCGCCATGAGAGAGAAAAGCGCATGAGAGCACGTCGCCCTGCATGGTGCGCGTGGGCAGCCCGGTTGAAGGGCCAACACGCTGGATATCAAAGAACACGCCGGGAAGTTCAGTGTAATAACCCAGGCCAATAAACTCCGCCATGAGTGAAATGCCGGGGCCGGAAGTTGAAGTCATGGATCGCGCGCCCGCCCATCCTGCTCCCAGCACCATGCCTGCCGCAGCCAGTTCGTCTTCCGCCTGGACAACGGCGAATGTCGCTTTGCCGTCCGGGCCAATGCGGTATTCCTTGAGGTAATCGATCAGCGTCTCCACCAGCGAACTTGACGGAGTAATTGGATACCACGTCACCACCGTGACGCCGGCAAACATGCAGCCCAGGGCGGCTGCGGCGTTGCCATCCACAATGATCTTGCCCTGGTTCGCGTTCATGCGCTCCACCCAGAACGGGTCCTGCTTAGTGAAGGTGGCAATGGCGTAGTCATATCCGGCGCGGATGGCGGCGGTATTCAGCTCTGCGGCTTTTTTCTTTTTGGCAAAATGCTTGACCAGCGCTTTTTCTGATTCATCACGCTCAATGCCCAGCAGCGCGTCCACCACGCCCACATAAAGCATGTTCTTCACCAGCCGCCGCAGCTTGGCTTCAGGGCAAACGGGCGCAACCAGCTTGTCAAAAGGCACAGGATAAAAAGTTACGTCCTGCCGAAGGCCAGAAAGTTTCAGCGGCTCGTCATAAACGCAGGCCGCGCCGGGCATCAGGGACATCACGTCTTCCTTGGCGGTTTCGGCGTTCATCGCCACCAGAAAATCAATTTCTTTTTTGCGCGCGATGTAGCCATCTTTGCTGGCGCGGATGGTGTACCACGTGGGCAGACCGGCAATGTTTGACGGGAACAGATTCTTGCCGGAGACCGGTACGCCCATCTGGAAAATGCTGCGCAAGAGCACGGTGTTGGCGGACTGCGACCCCGAGCCGTTCACCGTCGCCACCTGAATGCTGAAGTCATTGACCTTGCGGCCGGGTTGGGGCGTGAGCGCCGATTTTTCCTGAACTCCAAGTTCAATTGTTGTAGCCATGAATTATCCTGTGCGGCCATGCGGCCACAATTACCTGAAAGTGAGCCCTGCTAGTGTGAGGTAACTCCTTATTATAAAACAGTGAGCGGGATCACATGGCTGGAATGCGTGCTTTTGGCCCGCGTATTGCCGTGAGCTGCTGAGTGGTTGGAGCTCAATAACATTCCCTCCCAAGTCCATAAAACGAGAGCACCCCAGACCGCGTTGCATCGTCATCCCGAGCCCTGCCAATGAGGGCGCGCTGTCTCCAGCACCCGAATAAGGGCGAGGGACCTTTTGTTTCGTTCCATGACGCTGCGATTTCGGGACAGACACCGCTCGTGGAATGCCTATCAACGTGAAGCTCAGCAACGCTTCTGCATGAAAAACAAGAGTTCCCTCCGTCCTACTCGCACGCTGAAGAGAACGCGTGCTCGCCTCACGGCCGTCGGGATGACGAACGTTGGTAGTGGCTGCGTTTAAGTCTCCTATCTGATCCAAACTGCATCAGTGCCGACGATAAGTATTTTACTCGCCGCTCCTGATAAATTGTTAATGTGAACATTGTCCTGAATCCCGCTGAAGCCCGTGTGCTGGG
>JBARNL010000252.1:0-3675 GCA_049802955.1 Candidatus Angelobacter sp. | reverse complement strand
GGCTTTGTGAATTTTGGGGTTAGCGGCCCTGTCACCGCTGGGGTCATCAACAACCAAATCAACAATATCGTCGACGGCGACACGGACGGCGTCTTCTATCCCGGCGGTGGCGTGGAATTCAATGCTGGGTGGTTTGGTTTCCGGGTAGAAGCCGGCGATGAAATCATGTTCCTGAATGCCGGTACGCGCAACAATTTCCGCGGCACCATCGGCCCGCAAATCCGGTTCTAATCTTCGACTCTCAATCAGCAGAAAAAAAGAAAGCAGCTCTTACCGGGCTGCTTTCTTTTTTGCTCCGCAAGAGCTTCAGTGCTTGCGTGTCTTGCTTTTTAGGTTCTCTCTTGATCGCGGCCAGCTTCTCTGGCCTGTGTTAGATTAGTAAGAGTGTGGGCGCGTAGCTCAGTTGGTAGAGCAACGCCCTTTTAAGGCGTGGGTCGCTGGTTCGAATCCAGCCGCGCTCACCACTTGTTTTAACAGGCTTACGCCTCGCCGCAGCACCGGCAATCACTTTTACATCAGAGACTGTAATTTCTCATGTCCAACCCAACCGACCCAGAATCCCAGCCCAGCAAACCTTCCGCCACTGATTCCAGCGAATCGTTCCAAGACATTCTTTCGCAGTTTGAGCAAAGTCATTCGCACAAGCCCAAGAATGACGAAGGCAGCCGCAGGATTGAAGCCACCGTAGTCACGCTTACGCCTGATTCCATCCTGCTCGATATCGGGTTCAAGACGGAAGGCATTCTGCCTCTTACGGCGCTGCGTCCCGGAGAAGCGGTAAAGCCGGGCGACAAGCTGCTGGTCAGCGTCAAAGGCCGCAATCCGGAAGGCTATTACGAAGTTGCTCTCGGCAAAATTTCCCGCCCTATTGATTGGCCGTCTCTGGAGCAGGCATTCAACGAGAAGGCGACGATCGTTGGCACCGTGACTGCCGCGATCAAAGGCGGCTTGAGCGTTGATGTGGGCGTGCGCGCTTTTATGCCGGCATCGCGCAGCGGAGTGCGAGATGCCGCCGAGATGGAAAAGCTGGTTGGACAGGAGATTCGCTGCCGCATTACCAAGCTCGACGTGACTGAAGAAGACGTTGTGGTTGACCGCCGTATCATCACTGAAGAAGAAGAGCGCGCCACAAAAGAGCGCCGCTACTCTGAGATTCAGGAAGGTGAAACCGTTCGCGGCACCGTCCGCAGCCTGGCGGATTATGGCGCTTTTGTTGACATCGGCGGTGTTGACGGCCTGCTGCACGTCGCGGAAATTTCCTGGAGCCGCGTCAATAAGCCTTCTGACATTCTTTCCGTTGGCCAGGAAATTGAGGCGCGCGTGCTCAAAGTCGATCCCGGTAAGCGGCGCATCTCGCTCGGCATGAAGCAGCTTTTGCCGCACCCGTGGGATTCCGCTGAGGAAAAATACAAGCAAGGTGAACGCGTGCGCGGCACCGTTACCCGATTGGCTGATTTTGGCGCCTTCGTGGAGATTGAGCCCGGCGTTGAAGGCCTGATTCACGTTTCTGAAATGTCATGGTCCAAGAAAGTCCGCAAGCCCAGTGACGCGGTCAAAGTCGGAGAGACGGTGGAAGCCGTGATCCTGGGAGTGAATGTGCCTGAGCGGCGCATCTCACTGGGACTCAAGCAAGCTCTTGGCGATCCGTGGATTGAAGCGGCCAAGAACCTGACGATTGGCTCAGTGATTGAGGGTCCGGTCGTGAGCGTCACCAAGTTTGGCGCGTTTGTGCAGATTGCTGAAGGCGTGGAAGGAATGGTTCACGTCAGCGAAATCAGCGCGGAGAAAAGAATCAATCATCCGCAGGACGTGCTCAAGGTCGGGCAGACGGTGAAAGCCCAGGTGCTTGACATAGATGGAGCCAAGCGCAACATTCGCCTCAGCATCAAGCAGATGGTCCCCTCCAGTCTGGACGAATACATTGCCGAGCACAAAGAAGGCGACAGCGTTACCGGCCGAGTGCAACAGGTTAACGGCGGCGTCGCGCGAGTGGAACTGGGTGAGGGCGTCTTCGCAACGTGCCGCATGGTTGAAGAAACTCAGGCGAAAGAAGAAAAAACTTCTGCGGCAAAAGCCGCCGATCTCGGCTCGCTCAGTTCAATGCTTCAGGCGCGCTGGAAGAGCGGCGCTTCGCCCACAGCGGCCAAGCCTGGCGCGTCCTCGGCAGGACAGGTCCGCAGCTTCCGCATCAGCAAACTCGATCCCGCGTCCAAGAAGATTGAGCTGGAGCTGGCGAAGAAATAGAGCGGCGTAGCGAATAATGCCAAAAGGGCGAGCCCGACTTGCGTGGCGAGCCCAATGATTGCAGGGCTGAGAGATCCAAACACTTCCAATCTGTGTAAGCGGTTTGGAGCGAAGCGACAAGGATGCCCGAACTTCCAGACATCGCGGTTTACATGGAAGCGCTGGAGCAGCGCGTGGCCGGTCATATTCTGGAAAACCTGGAGGTCCGCGGGCCTTCGCTTCTCCGCACTGCCGATCCGCCCATCTATTCCATTCAGGGACACAAAGTCACCGCATTGCGCCGCGTGGGCAAGCGCATTGCTTTCGGCTTCGATAACGATCTCTGGCTGGTCTTTCATCTCATGATCGCCGGCCGCCTGCACTGGAGCCAAAAGAAGAAAACTGCCGGCGGTCGCCGCACTCTTGCAGCATTCGATTTTGATTCCGGTACGCTCACGCTGACTGAAGCCGGCACGCGCAAACGCGCATCGCTTCATTTAGTCAAAGGAGAGGCTGGTCTTGCCGCGCTCGATCCTGGCGGGATCGATGTTTTTGCCGTCTCGCTCGAGCAGTTCAGCACCGTGCTCACGTCAGCCAATCACACTCTCAAGCGTGCTCTTACCGATCCCCGGCTCTTCAGCGGTATCGGCAATGCTTATTCGGATGAAATTCTGTTTCACGCGCAACTCTCACCCGTCATGCTGACGCAGCGCATGAAGCTTGAAGAAATCAAGAGGCTCTTTGAAGCGACCAAACAAACGTTGACGCAATGGACTGATAATCTGCGCAGAGAGACTGGCGCAAAATTTCCCGAGAAGGTCACGGCATTTCGCGACGAGATGGCCGTCCACGGACGCTACGGCAAACCTTGCCCGCATTGCGGCGCCAAGGTGCAGCGCATTCGATACGCATCGAACGAGACCGATTACTGTCCGCACTGCCAGACCGGAGGTAAGCTGCTGGCTGACCGTTCTTTAAGCCGCCTGCTTCGCAAGGACTGGCCGCGCACACCGGAAGAACTGGAAGAACGCCGCAGGGCTTGAGAACTCGTATCATCGCTTCTTATCGCGGCGATATTCATCCGAAAGACGCTCCACATCGGCTTCACTGGTAATGCCCAAGGCCGTGTCTTTGGCGCGAGTCCGCGTGAGCAACCCTTCCGGTTTGTCCTTGAAGCTGCCGTGTTTGCCTTCGCCCGACGTAAATCGCTGCGCACCCGCCCGAGATTCCCCTGAGGCCAGCACTTTCAATCCATGCTTTAGTTCATTGCGCCGCGCGTCTTCCCAGGAGAGCGACCACTGCTCATAGACCGACATGCGATCGGCGCGCAAGCCATGTTGTGGAAATGCCGCAAGCATTTGTGCCAGCTCAATCGCGGTCTTCAACGCCTTGCCTGGCTCGACCAATCTATTAACCAGCCCCATCTGCAAAGCTTCTTCGCCAGACACGCCG
>JBARNL010000251.1:0-7912 GCA_049802955.1 Candidatus Angelobacter sp. | reverse complement strand
GCCATCCAGTTGTCGAAATTGAGTTGGCGGATAAATATGATCTGGGACAGGAATTCTTCCGTTGGGAAATTGCCACGGCGGTAGCGGGCTCCATCCTGAAAATAAATCCTTTCAATCAGCCCGACGTGGAGGCCAGCAAGATCGTCACTCGCCAATTAACAGAAGCGTATGAAAAAAGCGGAAAGCTGCCGGAAGAAGCGCCACTCTTCGATGAAGGCGGCATAAAGCTGTTTACCGACGAGCGCAATGCGGCAAATCTGAACAAGCTTGCCAATGATCGCTCTCTCACTGGCTTCCTGCGCGCGCATCTTAGCCAAATCAATCATGGCGACTATTTCGCATTATTGGCATATATCGAGATGAACGGCACGCATGAAGCAGCGCTGCAAACCATGCGGCATGCGGTGCGCGATCGCAAGCACGTAGCAACGTGCCTGGGTTTTGGCCCGCGCTTCCTTCATTCCACGGGACAGGCTTATAAAGGTGGCCCGAACACTGGCGTGTTTCTACAGATCACCTGCGATGATGCAATTGATCTGCCTGTGCCCGGACAGAAGTACACATTCGGAATCGTAAAGGCGGCTCAGGCTCGCGGAGATTTCCAGGTGCTGGCAGACCGCCAAAGGCGCGCATTGCGGGTGCATCTGCCGAAAGATGTGGAGACAGGATTGGAGAGGTTAGGTCAGGCTCTAACAGATGCTTTATCTGAAATCCCGAACCGAAGGTGAGGGACCCCTATTTGGACAAGTTCTTTCGAGGCGGAGCGGTCCTTGAGTTTTGGGGAAACTCTAGCACCAAGTAGCTTGATTTCCGATTGTCCCGGAATAGCTCGTAATGAAAGGGTTTCCTCGCTTTGCTCGGAACAAAGAAACGGAATGAGAAAAGGAGAACGATGCAACTTGGAATGATTGGGCTGGGCCGGATGGGCGGAAACATGGTTCGCCGGCTGTTGCGCGCCGGACATCAATGTGTGGTTTCCGATTTGAGTCCGCAGAATGTGAATGCTCTGGCTGGCGAAGGTGCTACAGGGTCTACATCGCTCGATGACTTTGCGGGCAAGCTCACCAAACCCCGCGCGGCATGGATCATGGTTCCAGCCGGCGATCCAACGGAGCAAACGGTCAACGCGCTGGCGCAGCGCTTCCAGGCTGGCGACATTATTATTGATGGCGGCAATTCTTACTATAAAGACGACGTGCGGCGATCCCAGAAATTGAAAGACCGCGGCATTCACTATATTGACGTTGGCACCAGCGGCGGCGTTTGGGGACTTGAGCGCGGTTACTGCATGATGCTCGGCGGCCCGAAAGAAGCAGTGGAGCATCTTGATCCTATCTTCAAGGCGCTTGCGCCCGGCAAAGGTGACATCCCAAAGACGCCCGGACGCGAGAAATTCAAAAGCACAGCAGAAGAAGGCTATCTTTATTGTGGTCCTTCAGGAGCGGGGCACTTCGTGAAGATGGTGCACAACGGCATCGAGTATGGGCTGATGCAGGCTTATGCCGAAGGCTTTGACATCTTCCGCAATGCTACTTCCAGTCAGCTACCGGAAGGTCATCGCTACGACCTCAATCTGCCGGACATCGCCGAAGTTTGGCGCCGGGGCAGTGTGGTTTCCTCCTGGCTGCTGGACCTTACGGCAATAGCGCTGGCGGAAAATCCCACACTTTCTGAGTACACCGGTATTGTGCAGGATTCAGGCGAAGGCCGTTGGACCGTGACCGCGGCGCTGGAAGAAGCTGTGCCCGCCGACGTCCTGACAGCCGCTCTTTACACGCGTTTCCGCTCGCGACAAGATCACACCTTCGCCGAAAAAATGCTCAGCGCCATGCGGCAGAAATTCGGCGGCCACATCGAGCTCACAAAAAAGAACGAAAAAGCTTCCTGATCAGGAGATCGCGCTTACATGCCTCAATTAGAAAGAGAATTGCCGGCGATGGACCAGCCGCCTTCAGGGTCGCCACCTCCTACTGGCCCTTGTGTGATGGTCATTTTTGGCGGTACGGGCGACCTTACCTCGCGCAAGCTCTTCCCTGCCATCTATAACCTCGTCAAGAGCAAACTGCTCTCTTCTGATTTCGCGATTTTGGGCGTCGGCCGCAACGATTACAGCCGTGAACAATATCAGAAGATCATGGGCGACAACCTCGATAAGTTTGCCACCAGCACGGTTGATCCGAAGCTTCGTGATTGGATGGTCCAGCGAGTTTTCTATGTGGGCGGCGAATTTCATGATCCCGAACTATATGCTCGAGTAGGGCTGACCCTGGCCGAGATCGACAAGAAGTGCAACACGCAAGGCAATTACTTTTTTTATCTTGCTACTAGCCCCACTTTTTTTGGCGACATCGTCGACCATCTGGGCGCTTCGGAATTGGCTTGCGAAAAAGATGGACACTGGCGGCGCATTGTCTTTGAGAAGCCCTTCGGCAATGATCTGGAATCGGCCAAAGCGTTGAACCGCCAGGTCAGCAAAGTATTGACGGAGCGGCAGATTTTTCGCATTGACCATTACCTTGGCAAAGAAACGGTCCAGAACATTCTGGTGTTCCGCTTCAGCAACGGTATTTTTGAGCCCATCTGGAACCGGCGTTACATCGATCACATACAGATAACCGTGGCGGAAACCGTGGGCGTGGAAAAACGCGGCGGTTACTTTGACATGGCGGGAACGCTCCGGGACATGGTCCCCAACCACCTGTTCCAGTTGGTCTCGCTTACGACCATGGAGCCGCCCATCTCATTTAGCTCAACCGCAGTCCATGACGAGCAGGCCAAAATATTGCATGCCCTGCAGCCTTTCAGTGAAGAAGACGTATTGCATTGCGCTGTGCGCGGACAATATGGCGCAGGCGTGATTAAGGGAGAGCGCGTGCCGGCCTATCGCGCGGAAGAAGGCGTGCCGCCGGAATCAAAAACGGAAACCTTCGTCGCTTTGCGATTGATGATCGATAACTGGCGCTGGGCCGGCGTTCCCTTTTACATGCGGACGGGCAAACGGCTGGCAGCGCGCCACACAGAAGTGGCAGTGCAATTCAAGCGTGCGCCACTCGTGCTGTTTCGTGATACCCCCGTCAACAGCCTGGATGCCAATCAGCTCATCATTCACATCGCGCCCGATGAAGGTATTTCGCTGCGCTTTGGCGCGAAAATTCCTGGCGCGCAAATGAAAGTCGGCGGAGTAGAGATGGACTTTAATTACGGTGATTATTTCGGCACCACCGCCAATACTGGGTATGAAGTGCTTCTCTATGACGGAATTATGGGCGACCAGACGCTCTATCAGCGCGCGGATATGGTGGAAGCCGGCTGGACTGTCGTTGATCCCATTCTCGATGTGTGGAAAGCCCTGGCTGCCCGCAATTTTCCAAACTACGCTGCCGGATCCTGGGGCCCGGAAGAAGCCACTGACATCATTGCCCGTGACGGCCGCTCGTGGAGAAAGATTAAGATTTAACATTGCGATTTACGAAGCTTGAAAATGGGATTAGAGGTCAAAATCCTTCCTGACACTGCCGCTCTTGCGCAGACTGCGGCACTGGAGTTTCATCGCCTGGCAGAAGCTGCGGTGCAGGAGCGAGGACGCTTTTCCGCCGCTCTCTCAGGTGGCAGCACCCCTCGCGCAGTTTATTCATTATTAGCCAGTGAACATCAGCAATTGCCTTGGGACCGCATCAATATTTTTTTTGGCGACGAGCGCCACGTTCCGCCGGATCATCCGGACAGCAACTTTCGTATGGCGAATGAGTCCCTCTTAAGCAAAGTGCCGATCCCAGAGAAGAACGTCCATCGCATCCACGCCGAAATCGATGCCGAAACAGCCGCCGCGGAGTACGACCAGCAGTTATTCGATTTCTTCCAGCTAAGTAATCACGATTGGCCCCGTTTCGACCTGATTTTTCTTGGAATAGGCGAAGACGGCCACACTGCTTCACTCTTTCCTGGAAGCAAAGCTCTCGCTGAAACATCGCGCAGGGTAGTGGCAAATTGGGTGGAAAAGTTCCAAACCTTCCGCATCACGCTCACTTTCCCGGTCCTGAATCACGCCGCCGACGTGGTTTTTCTGGTTTCCGGAGCGGGCAAGGCAAAGATTCTCAGCGAGGTGCTCCGGCCCGGGGCCAGGAAATATCCCTGCCAGTGCGTCCAGCCGGCAAATGGCCGGCTGCTCTGGCTGGTTGATCAAAAGGCAGGTAGTTTGCTGCGGTTTGCCACACCTCCAACCTCTTAATTATCTCTTCATAATCTGATTTGCATTTTGTTCGCACTCGGCATATTCTTAACAATGGCGAATATACTACGAATAGTTTTATGGAATCCCTCTTCCCGCATTCCGAACCGCAAATTTCTCTCGTCGGCATTGCCAGGCTAGCGGCTGAGGGTGAGGCGATTTCCGAAGGCCACAATGTCGATTACATCTCTCTGGAAAACCGCAGCCTGCTCTCCCGCTGTGATTCGCCGCGTATGCCCTTTTCATGGCAGATCAATCCCTATAGAGGATGCGAGTTTGCCTGCAAATACTGTTACGCACGTTATACGCATGAATTCATGGAAATGCGCGACGGGCTGGATTTTGAACGCAAGATCTATGTTAAGAAGCATAGTGCATGGCTGCTGCGGCAGGAATTGAAACACGTACGACCCGGACAAAGCATTGCGATCGGCACGGCCACCGATCCATATCAGCCGGCTGAGAGAAAGTTTGGGATTACCCGCGCCGTGATGGAAGAGTTTGCGCGGCATGAAGGGCTTTCGCTGGGCCTGGTGACAAAGTCAGACCTCATTGTGCGCGATCTCGATCTCTTGTGTACCATCGCAGCCAAAAATCGTCTGCGCATCCATGTGACAGTCACGACCACAGATACTAATCTCGCGCGCATCCTGGAACCGCGGGCGCCACGGCCTGATTTGCGTTTCAACGCAGTAAAAAAGCTTGTCTTGGCTGGAATTTTTACCAGCGTGAATTGTGCGCCCATCTTGCCGGGCATTACAGATTCGCCGAAGGACCTGGAAAGCGTGGTTCAGGCGGCAGCGGCTGCCGGTGCAATATCGGTGGCGGCCATACCATTGTTCTTAAAACCATGTTCAGCAAAGGTATTTATGCCCTTTTTGCAGGAACACTTCCCTCACCTTGTGCCTTTATATAAAGTGCGCTACGCTGATCGCGCTTTTTTGCCGGAAGACTATAGAAAACGCGTTTCCGCGCTGGTAAGCAAATTGTGCCGAAAGCACGGCATTGGCATTAGGAGCCACGAATCCAGCCTTCGACTATTGGGAGGCGATCTTTCCAACCAGCTTAATTTATTTGGCCAGTAACAAAATGCCGGGCAAAGAAGCAAAGTTTTCCACAGGCAAAACTGATCACGCGCGACGGAGTTGTTTTTGGATGCGGATTAAACCTGGAGAAAACTGCACTAAACAAAAGACTTAGCAACGCATTGACTGTGCGAAGCGAGGGGGTAAATAAAGTACATGTCCCTAAGTACAATGTATTGATATGTCCAAGTGGACATGGTATATTGCTCTTGTTGGCGCATCACACATGTACGCTTGAGAGATTACAGCCAACGCAATGGCCTCTCAATTAAAAATGTTTTTTGTTCCATTTTTGAAAATTTTGTGTACGATGGTACAACTTTGATGATGTACTAAAGCACATGTCCTTAAAGACAGCTACGATGAAAATTGGTCTTCTTGGGGATGGGATCGTGGTTGCTGGAAATGGTTCGGGGCTTGGCCGTACGGACAGTAAAATATTCGGCTGACGTACAACATAAAAATCGGCACAAGTGAAACGAACTGATGTCTGGCAGCACAAGTATACGGGTAAGTAATTCCAGAGACGTATCAAAAAAGTTTTGGGGTAAACAGCGGATGGACTTTGCACGTCGCGTAAATTAAAGTGGCGGCAATTCTTCCACCGAGCGGGAGGTGGACTTATGCGCATATTGGTTATTGAGGATGAGCCTAAAGTAGCACGTACACTGGTGAAAGGTCTGGAAGCAGACCACTTCGCCGTTGATCTGCCTGGGGACGGACAAGAAGGACTCCAGCTGGCAACCGAGATTGAGTATGACGGAATCATTCTCGATTGGAATCTTCCTAAACTTGACGGTCTAACCGTTCTTCGAAAATTACGTAAATCCGGGTCCAATATGAGGATCCTGCTTCTGAGCGCGCGCAAAGACGTTTCCGACCGTGTTTGCGGATTGCAGGCGGGCGCTGACGATTATCTGGTAAAGCCATTTTCGTTTGAAGAGCTGCTGGCCCGGGTCCACGCTCTTCTGCGCCGCCCGCAGGAATTGCTCGATAAACTCAGCGTTGAAGACCTGGAGCTTGATCGCATGCGGCACATGGTGACTCGCGCCGGCAAGCCGATCAATCTTACGCAACGCGAATACGCGGTGCTGGAATACCTGATGCGCAACGCCGGCCGCACTGTTACCCGCACCATGGTCGTCGAGCATGTCTGGAACCTGGGTTTTGAAGGCCTCACCAATATCGTAGACGTTTACATTAACTATCTGCGCGCAAAGATCGATCACGGATACGAGAAGCAGCTTATCCATACCGCTCGTGGCGTCGGATACATGTTGTCGTCAGCTTCCCAATGAAATCATCGCTTTTACGCCGGCTGAGTACCCGGCTCGCGTTCAAGCAGACTGTAACGTTCGCGCTCCTGGTCGTAATACTGGCCTGGAGCGCTTATGTTCTGCTGGCTCGCCATATTTATGGCCAGTTGGATGATGAGCTGCAAGACCGCGCTATCTCGGTACGCAGCATGCTGCAAATTCGCGCTGGCAGTATAAAGTGGCTCAATGCGGAAGCTGATCCGGAAGTTCGGGCGCAGTTTGAGCGTTCCATGCGTTATTACGAACTGCTGGACGAAGAAGGCCACACGGTGGACGCTTCACATGCAATGGCGGCCTTGCACCTGCCCGGTTCTCCTGCGCTGCCGACATCCGTACAGCCCGACCACACTACCTGGCAAAACGTCACGGCGGGAAATACCCGCATCCGCATTCTGGATGTCCCTGTCCTGGGCCTTGCCGGGCGTCACTACCTCCTGAGGATTGGCACTTCCCTGGATGAGGCGGATGAGGACTGCTGGCGTCTGCGGATGTTTTTATTCGCCATGATTCCGTTCATCATTCTGGCGCATGCCATCAATGCATTGATTATGACGTCTTATTCCCTGCGTCCGTTGGAAAGGGCTTCCGCCGCGGCAAAACAGATCACTGCTTTCGATCTGAGCAATCGCCTTCCCGTGACTGGTAATGGTGATGAGATCGATGAACTCAGCACCTCTCTTAACGCGATGATCTCGCGGCTGCAAAGCTCATTTCAACGGATGACAGAGTTCCTGCGCAATCTCTCCCATGAAATCCGGCAGCCGCTTACAGTTTTGCGCTCTGAAACCGAGCAGGCATTGCGGCTGGGCAGCAGTGAAACAAATTATCGCGATACGCTTTCCAAACAGCTTGAACATGTGGAACTACTGGCGCGGACGGTTTCAGACCTGATGGAATTGGCCCAATCGGAAAGTGAGCAAATCAAGCTTAACCGCGAAAGGGAAGACCTTTCCGAACTGGTGCAGACGGCAGTCGATGGAATGCGCAACCAGGCCGGTGAGCGCGGAATCAAGATTTCCGGGACGGTGCAGCAAAATGTAATAGGCGCATTTGATGCCGGCCAGATCTGGCGTCTGTTGCTCAACCTGCTGGACAATGCCATAAAGTTCAACCACAAAGACGGAAATATTGACGTGGTGCTGGCCGTGCACAACGATGTTGCAATTATTTCGGTAACTGACACCGGCAGCGGCGTCGCAATTGAAGAACAGACACATATTTTCGAGCGTGGCTACCGCTCCTCTTCAGCCCGAAAGTCTCACGTTCCCGGGACTGGATTGGGG
>JBARNL010000250.1:0-4471 GCA_049802955.1 Candidatus Angelobacter sp. | reverse complement strand
TGAATACCATCCGCAAAAATTACGCTAACTCAGTGGCCAAAGGGCGCTTCACGCAGCAGCAGATGGACGAGCGCATGAAGCTGATCAAGCCCACGCTGACGTATGACGGCTTTGAGTCCGTCGATATGGTGATTGAGGCGGTGTTTGAAGGCATGGCGCTGAAGAAACAGGTGTTCGGCGACCTGGATAAGATCTGCAAACAAGGCGCGATTTTGGCGAGTAATACATCCACGCTCAGCATTGATGAGATTGCGTCGGCAACGTCGAGACCGGAGTTTGTGATTGGCACGCACTTCTTTTCCCCCGCGAACGTGATGCGGCTGCTGGAGATCGTGCGCGGCAAAGCGACGAGCAAAGAAGTGATCGCCACGTGCATGCAGCTATCCAAAAAGCTCGGCAAAGTTGGCGTGCTGGTGGGGAATTGCAGAGGGTTTGTCGGCAACCGCATGTTTGGCCCCTATCGCCGTGAAGCGCAATTCCTGGTGGAAGAAGGAGCGGGGATCGAAGCGATAGACCATGCGATGTACGATTTCGGATTAGCCATGGGTCCTTTGGCGGTGGGCGATTTAGCTGGATTAGACGTGGGCTGGCGCATCCGCAAGGAATTTAAGCACCTGGAAAAGCCCGGTGTTCGCCAGCCGCTGGCCGAAGACAGGTTGTGCGAAATGGGACGTTACGGGCAGAAGACTGGCGCTGGTTGGTACAAGTATGACGAGAATCGCCGCGCAATTTTCGATCCCACGGTGGAAGAAAACGTCCGCAAGTGGGCGGCTGAAGCGGGCGTGAAGCAGCATGCAATTTCAAAAGAAGAAATCGTCGATCGCCTCATCTATGCGCTGGTCAACGAAGGCGCGCGCATTTTGGAAGAAGGTTACGCGCTGCGCGCCGTCGATATCGACATCATCTATCTCACCGGCTATGGCTTCCCTGCGCATCGCGGCGGGCCGATGTGGTACGCGGACACGGTCGGCTTGAAAAGAGTTTATGACCGCGTCTGCGAATTTCATAAGCAGCATGGAGAACTCTGGGAGCCTGCGCCGCTGCTGAAGCGTCTGGCGGAAGAAGGCAAAGGCTTCGCCGACTTCAACAAAGAAACCAGCGTGGCGGCGTAACGGCCAGAGTGCTCGAGTGGTGGCGAGGCCGACCACGCGCCGAGCCACCTGCTACAGGGCTGAAAAATTCAAGACCTGCCAAAACTGTATAAGCGGTTTGGAGCGAAAGCGACAATATGAAAAGAGAAGCAGTCATCATTGATGCAGTCCGCACGCCGCTGGGCCGCCGCGACGGCATGTTGAAAGCCTGGCACCCCGTGGATCTCCTGGGCTTCGCGCTGAAAGGTCTCGTCGCGCGCAACAAGCTTGATCCCGCGCGCATCGATGACGTGATTGCCGGCTGCGTCGGGCAAGTTGGCGAACAGGCATTCAACGTCGGACGCAACGCCGTCCTCGCCGCGGGCTTCCCTGAATCCGTGCCCGGCACCACTGTCGATCGCCAGTGCGGCTCCAGCCAGCAAGCCATTCATTTCGCCGCGCAGGGCGTGATCGCCGGCAGCTATGACATCGCCATTGGCTGCGGCGTTGAGAGTATGACGCGCGTTCCCATGGGCGCTTCCGCCGCAAATGGCCCCGGCAAACCGTTTGGTCCGGCGATGATGAAGCGCTATCACGATGTCCATTTCAATCAGGGCATCAGCGCGGAAATGCTGGCCGAGCGCTATAAGCTCACTCGTGAATGCCTGGACCAATACAGCCTGGAAAGCCATCGCCGGGCCGCGCGTGCTACGCAGGAAGGGTGGTTCTGCCGCGAGATTCTGCCGCTGCCGATTGAAACTGAACAGGGCACAGTGAATGTCAGTCTTGACGAAGGCATTCGCGCCGATGCCACGCTGGAAAAAATGGCGACGCTCAAAACCGTCTTCAAATCTGATGGCGTTGTCACCGCTGCGAACTCTTCTCAAATTACTGACGGCGCTGCGGCCGTGCTGATCATGGAACTCGGCGTCGCGGAAAAGCTTGGCTACCGGCCGATGGCACGCTTCGTCGAGTTTGCTCTGGCCGCTGAAGATCCAGTCCTCATGCTGGGTGCGCCGATTCCCGCCACCCGCAAAATCATGGAGCGTTCCGGCCTCAAGCTTGAAGACATGGACCGCATCGAAATCAATGAGGCTTTCGCCAGCGTCGTGCTGGCCTGGCAGCGTGAAACTAAAGCCGATCTCGCTCAGGTCAACGTCAATGGCGGCGCAATCGCACTGGGACATCCGCTCGGCGCAAGCGGCGCTCGATTAATGGCGACGCTGGTACACGAGCTTGAACGCATCGGCGGTCGCTACGGATTGCAGACGATGTGTGAAGGCGGCGGCATGGCCAATGCCACGATCATTGAGCGGCTAAGTTAAGGGAGAAGATTAGCCGCGAATGCACGCGAAATACGCGAATCAACGCGAATCAAGGCGAGTCAAGGCGAATCAAGATTCTTGTTCATCCGAGATAAAAATATTTATTTTCAAATTCGTGTTCATTCGCGCAATTCGCGGCCAAAAAGATTCTGCTTACTAAAAACGGAGAGACAATGAAGATCAAAGGTTCAAGCGCGCTGGTTACCGGCGGAGCATCAGGTCTGGGCGCAGCCACGGTCCGCATGCTCGCGGCAAACGGCGCCAAAGTTATTATCGCGGACGTCAATGAAAATGGCGGCAATGAACTGGCGCAGGAACTCGGCGGCAATGTTAAGTTCGTCAAGACTGACGTGACCGATGACGCTCAAGTCGCGGCCGCCGTTGACGCAGCCGTCAAGCAGCATGGAGGCTTGCATATCCTCGTCGCCACTGCCGGAATCGGGATCGCAGAAAAGCTGTTGGGCAAGAATGGCATGCATGATCTGCAGAAATTTATCCGCACCATCCAGGTCAACCTGATTGGCACCTTTGACGTGATTCGTCACGGCGCTAATGCCATGGCGGCCAACCAGCCCGACGAAGACAATGGCCGTGGCGTCATCATTACCACCGCTTCAGTCGCGGCCTATGAAGGCCAGATTGGCCAAGTCGCATACTCGGCGTCAAAGGGCGCAATCGTCGGCATGACTTTGCCTCTGGCGCGTGAATTGGCGCGCTCAGGAATTCGCGTGTGTACCATCGCTCCAGGCATTTTTCACACGCCGCTGCTGGGCGCATTACCTGAAGCTGCGCAAGCGTCTCTCAGCCAGCAGGTCCCTTTCCCGCAACGGTTGGGCAAACCGCCGGAGTTTGCGGCGCTGGTTCAGCACATTATCGAAAACAACATGCTGAATGGCGAGACGATCCGCCTGGACGGCGCAATCCGCATGGCGCCAAAATAGCCACTGGCTTCGGCTGATCTGTTGATCTGGGAAAATCGGGTTCATCCCGGTGATTCGGGGGCGAATCCTTTACCTTCTTCCCTGCACCACTATCATCCCCGCAAGCCCCAATCCCATCCCAATGCAGAACGCCGGGCTTGCGGCCAGAAACAGCGCGACGAAGATCAGCACCATCACCGCCGCGAGCTTGGCATGATGCAACGTGTAATCAAAGACCAGAAGCACCGCCAGCGACGCCAGAATTGACAGCAGGCAATAACCCGCCTGCGCCAGCGAGAAACTTCCATGCCGGTAATAGCGCGCGGCGCCCCCAAGAAAAATCGCCACTGCCAGCAAAAGCAAAATCGCTGGCCCCTTGGCCACGCCGCTTTGTTGTCGCTGATTCACAGGGCGAAGGATACCACTCCGCTGCGGTCCGCGCTTGTTTGTACTTATCCGTGTCGATCCGGGGTAAGGTTTTATTTTATCCGCGCCCAATCCGCGTTGATCCGCCGTAAGGCTTTGCTTTTCTCCGCGCCTCCGTGTCCCGGTGTAGGTATTGACCCACGCAAAACACTTTCCCTTCACTCCAATCTGCGTTACAAATCATTCATGACCCATCAGCAGCTTGTCCGGATGGCCGAGCAGTGGCTTCGTACCCGATATCGTTGTGGAATCGTGCTATCAGAGCAGTCTTGCGCCAGCGGTGAAACGCCCGACGTGATCGCATGGAAGGGTAAATGCCGCTCCGTGGTGGTGGAATGCAAAATCTCGCGGGCAGACTTTTTTGCCGACCAGGAAAAGCCTTTCCGCAAAGATCCCGAGCTTGCCATGGGGAGCGAGCGTGTTTATCTCGTCCCGCAAGGGCTTATTCGCGCCGGCGAACTGCCACCAAAATGGGGACTGCTGGAATGCAAAGGCCGCGAAGTCCGCATGGCGGTAAAGCCGTGCCGCCAGGCCCAGCGCAGCCAGACCGGGCTGATGTGGGAAATGAATCTGCTGCTGGCCAGCCTGCGCCGCGTGGAGGTCCGCATTGAGCCGCAGACCATCACGGACTTTCTTAAATGGAAAAACCGGCTCGCTGAATACAACGGTGGGCGCCTGCCGGAAGGCATCGCCGCCCCGGAAGCCGAGCCGAACGTGCATCTGGTGTGAG
>JBARNL010000249.1:0-3499 GCA_049802955.1 Candidatus Angelobacter sp. | reverse complement strand
ACTGGGACGGGCTGGGATGGAAAGACCGTTTCTCCTCAGCGAAGTTTACCCAGCGGCAAGAGCAGTACGCGCAGGCATTGAGAGTAGATGGCCCGTACACGCCTGAGATGGTGGTGGACGGCGCGGTGGAATTTGTAGGGAATGATGCCGGCCGGGCACAGAGCACGATCCGCCAGCAGGCCAGCCAATTGGAAACGGCGCAGGTGAAAATTGCTGCAGCCGGCGCGGACCAACTGAATATTCAGGTCAAAGGTGCCGCGGGACAATCGAGCGGCGGCAACGCTTTGGTGATGCTGGCGATCACGGAAGACAATTTATCGACGCAAGTGGGCTCCGGCGAAAACGGCGGACGTACGCTGCATCACGCGGCCGTCGTGCGCGAACTGCGGCAAGTGGGCACGCTGAAGAATGGCGGAATCGAAACCACAGTGCCGCTTAAACTGGAAAAAGACTGGAAGCGCAACGACCTACACGCGGTCGTGTTTGTGCAGAACGGTCCCAGCGGAAAAATTCAGGGCGCTGCTTCAGTTGCCCTGGCGGACCAGTTGCGCTGACGTGCGGCCTAATTTGTCCAGCTCTTCCTGGAAAAGATGATTATTGGGGAATTGCTGGTGGAGCGCTTCCAGCTTGCGGCGCGCATCGTCAGTGTTCTTGAAGCGCACGTCCTCAAACACCACCAACAGGCGGGCAAACGGCGCAAGATAGTGGGCGTGGTCCGCAGCCAAGGTTAGTTCTTTTACGCCTTCGCCTTCATCGCCTTTGAGTCCGCCCAGGCGAAGCACCCAGCGCACCGGAGCGGATTTACGCGCCACAATCACCTTGCCCATTCCGGTGGCGACGTACGCGTCATAGGAATCCGGCGATTGGGCCAGCAGTTTCTCCGCGTACGTTGTGGCGGTTTTTATATAGGAAATGGCCTTGAGGTCTTTCTTGGTGAAGATGCCAAAGTCGTCGCCGTGCAGGCCATTGATGAGTGAAAGAGCCAGCAGCGCGCGGGAATCATTCTGGTTGCGGTTCAGGCGGTCTTGCGCCAGCTTTTCCGCCTGGTCAAGGCTGCTGTCAAAGATTTTCTTGTTGCCGCTGTCCCATGTGTAGGCGTCGCGGGAATTGTAACTATCGTCAGTGGCAAACAGTTCGCTGCGAAGAATGTGCAGCCGGTCGAGTTCGCGGAAGAACACTACCCATGCCTGGGCCACATAGGGCAACGGATCGTCCTGGGCCACGGCCTTGGCTTCGTCGGCGGCTTTGAAGGCGTCCTGAAATTTCAGGTCATACATGGCGTGATAGGACTGGGCCAGCTTGTCTTCGACCGTCGGCGATTTGGAGGCAACATTCTGCATTTGCGCCGACGCGCCGTCAACGAGGGCCAGCATGGCAAGGCAGAGGAAAGCAGCAGTTTTCATGGGTTTTCTAGGTTGCAAAATAGGTCGCTCCGAAGTTCCTTCAGCGTATCGGAATCCTAGCAGGTCGCATGCGCTTTGCCGATGTACTAAAGGGTATGTCCCCGCAGATGCACCAACAAATGCACCTCTCAGGGGGCAATGTTTCGGGCAGGTTGTTCAATCTGGGATGTTTCCATTGTAAATGAGAGTTGCCGCTTAGTTCTGGCCGGGGCCGGCGGCAGGATGGTCCAATTTGGCAATTTCCTGCAAAAAGAGCGGGTTATTGGGATAGTGTTCGCGGAGCCACTCCAGCTTTTTGCGAGCGGCCGCCGTGTTGTTGTGGCGCAGGTCGTCAAAAGCCAGCAGGATTCGGGCAAAAGGCATAAGAAAGCGGCCGTGATCGGCAACAAGCGTCAGTTCTTTTACGCCCTGTTCCTGATCGCCTTTGAGCCCGCCCAGGCGCAGCATCCAGCGAACCGGAGCAGCCTTGCCGCCGATGATGTATTTGCCCATTCCGGTGGCGATGTAAGCGTCGTAATAATCAGGCGAGCGCGCCAGCAGGCGCTCGGCGTAACCATTTGCGGTCTTGGTGTAAGAAAGCGCGCTGAATTTTTTCTTGGCGATAAGAGCGGCATCGTCGGCGCGAAGTCCTGTAACCACCGTAAGAGCGAACAGCGCTCGGGGATCGTCTTTGCTCTGCTTCAGGCGCTGCTGGGCCAGCTTTTCCGCGCCCGTCAAAGCGATATCGAAGTCTTTGCGCCGTTGCAGGTCCCAGGTAAATGCGGGCCCGTCAATGAATTTGTCATCGGCGGCAAAGAGCTCGCTGCGCAAGATGTGCATGTGATCAAACTCGCGGAAAAGCACGGCGCATGCCTGCGCCATCCATGGAACGGGATCGTCATTGGCCATGCGTTTAGCGGATTCAGCCAGGCGCAAGGCTTCATCGAACCGCAGGTTGTACATGGCGCTATAGCTTTGATCGAGCAGCGCGTCCAGATTTTGCGTTTGCGCTGTGATGATGGGACTAGCTGCGCTTTGGGCAACGGCGCTGGCCTGCCAGGACAATGCGATGATTGCGATTGTCACCACCATATTCCTGGTCCGGCTGCCAACTGACAATTGGATCCTCCGTGCGGCGATGCCGCAGCATAACAGGTTGGATGCATTTCCACGCAGACGATGCCTGCTGAAAGGAATTTGCCCTCAATTAGATAAAACACGTAAATGGAGGCGCAAAGGGTTAAGAATTGTTTTTCTGTTCGCTGGGAATATTTCCGCGGCCGCCGAGTTAAGTCACTGAGAGCGCGTGACAGCATCAAAAGCGGCGCGAACTCCCAACGAGGAGGAAGTAATGGCCGGCAAACCAAAAGACGAAATTTTGCATGACCACAACCACGACGGCATTGATCGCCGCGGCTTTTTAAAGTGCATGGCATGGGCCGGCACCGGAGCGTTTTGCGTGATGCAAGGCGGCGTGCTCAAGTCGTATAGCCTGAGCGGGCTGGCCGGGCGCAGCGCAAAAGAGATGAAGGGCGAGCTTAGCTTTGTCCAGATCAGTGACAGCCACATGGGATTCAACAAAGCCGCCAACACGGATGTTGCCGGAACATTGAAAGCGGCGATCGATAAAATCAACGCGCTGCCCACCGCTCCCGGGTTCATCCTGCACACCGGCGATATCACACATCTTTCCAAGCCGGAAGAATTTGACGCTGTTGACCAACTACTGAAAGGCGCCAGCGCCAAAGACGTGTTCTACGTTCCCGGCGAGCACGATGTGGTGGGCGATGACGGCAAGCAATATCTTGAACGCTATGGCAAGAACGCCAAGGGCGCAGGCTGGTACAGCTTTGACCAGAAGGGCGTCCATTTTATCGGGTTGGTGAACGTCATGAACCTGAAAGCCGGCGGGCTGGGCAGCCTGGGCAATGAGCAACTGGAATGGATGGAAAGCGACGTGAAGCATCTTTCCAAAAGCACTCCGGTCGTGGTCTTCGCGCACATTCCGCTGTGGAGCGTCTATCCGGAATGGGGCTGGGGGACTGACGACAGCGCGCAGGCACTTGGCTATCTCAAGAAATTCGGATCGGTCACCGTTCTGAATGGCCATATTCACC
>JBARNL010000248.1:0-3989 GCA_049802955.1 Candidatus Angelobacter sp. | reverse complement strand
CGTAGCTGAAGCGAGCGCTTCATAAATTCAATGTAGCACGATTTACGCGATTCTCAAACATCTTTATAGGACCATCTCTACGATGATCACGGCTTCTTGCTCATCATCATGAACACCATAGAATAAGGTCTCAGCAGGTGCAGGATGCAAAAAGCTGAGATCAAGCCCCGTACTGAATACGCCTTTTGCGAGAAGCGCGTGCCTGGCAGTCCGATCGAACGTGTCCGAGTTCTTGAACATATCCGCGGCAATAAGTGGAAAACCGAGTGGATTGAACCCAACCCCGGCTTAGTGCACTATGTCGAATCCGGCCAGCTTCTCTGTCCCTGGAAAGAACGTAAGGCATTCCTGAAGGAGGAGGAGAGTCGAGAGCGATTGGTCAAACACAATGATGAGCAGGGCTACTCGGAGAATTCACCCATTGCCCACGCCTTGTACCAGGTGTTCGAGAGTGTTGGCGAGAGCGAGCTGTCGTTCTACAAAGGGGTCCTACGCGCTTCGCCTGAGGCTCTCGACCGCGTTCGCACACGCGCCGCAATGAAAGCGGACACAAACTCTCTATACTCGTACACCGACCGGCAGGGAAAGCTCCAGTTGCCATTCGACGAGGCGCTCGAGCTCGCGCGCAAGTTCTGCGCTGCGGAGCCCTCGGCGGTGCTGGTAGGGGTCGAAACGACGGAGCGTGAATGGGCTGAGAAAGCGCGCACACCGGGCGATGAGTACATCGTTCCGCTACTTAACGAATATCGCGCTGCCTGGGCTTTACTACGGCAATGGACGGGCCACGACCCAGCGATTGCGGCAAGGGAAGCTACAATACAAAAACTTGAACGCCTCGTCTGGGACGCCATTTACGCGCTGCAAAAAGCTGGCTTGGACAGTGAAGCCGCCCGGCTCCGCCGGGCCATCCAGCGAGATTGACCCAACAATCGCCCGGGAGCGGATTCTTCCTTTGAATTCTTGCTCTCAATATCTTTCATCTTGATTATCCATTCTCACGTCGGGGATCATGCACTCAGGTTCTAGAAAATTGACGGATCGAGCAGACCGCCGATTCGCAACATTCCTGGCGAATTTACACTGTCGCGTCTCTAGCTCTAGAAAACTCCAAGGAATCGGTTGGGTTAGCGGCATACCGTTTTCTTGAACTATGGACGAACAGATAGAAAGTCGGCAAGGCGAGGAGGGTGAACAAGGTGGATGTAATGAGCCCCCCAGCCATGACGATCGCGAGCGGCCGCTCAATCTCTGTCCCGTGCAGGCGCAGCAATAGGATCGGTAGCAAACCGAGAATCGCCGTTGCCGCGGTCATGCTTTTTTGCCGGACGCGGCCTATGCTTGCTTCTCGAATGGCCGCCTCAAAAGAGCTTGCGAGCACGAGTCCATTTTGGACAGCAATTCCAAACAGGCCGATCAACCCTAAGGGGTGCGCGGACAGGGTTTTTCTCTCCTGAACTCGACCGACTGTTTGTCGCTGTCCGACGCCAGGGATCGCAAGCAGCAGAGATCCGGGTTTTCGTTCCGTCGCTGTGAAGTTGCATTCAGAATTCATTTGATCTTTTCTTTGAACCAGAACTAATATTGGGGTGAGTTCGAGTACTTGCTTTGGAAGGAACTCACAGAAGTCCGGTCGGCAAAAACGAGCTTTGGTTTTTTGAGAAGTTCACCGTACAAAAATCGTACAACCGATTCGGCAAACTAGGCATTTTGGGCCTTTTGGGGATACGTAAAATCAATAACTTACGTATTATCAATACCCCATGTAAGACCGATCCCGACCAAGTCCACCATTTTTACCCGCCTAGAATCAATCACTTCCAGAGCATTTGCTCGAATCGTACAAAAATCGTACCAACCGACCCGACAGTGGTGATTGAAAATGCTCTCTGTTTACACTCGCCATTACCCGCCATGCACACACACGGACACACCATCGCCGGTGTCGCTGTCCGAAATGGATTCAAGGCTCGATGATGGGAGGCTGATTCGTCAGTCAGCCAACACTCGCAACTGGGAAAAAGCAGAACTCACGGCGCGCGCACTCGAAGATTCAGCCAATCCGCATAAGCCCGCAGCGCGCACCAGAGTGACAATTTCCGATGCCATTCAGTGTTTCCGCGACGACGAAAGATCCCGCCATCTCAGCAAGGACAGCAACCGCAAGAGCGCCTTCTTCTTTGAGACGCAGCTCAAGACGTGGGCGGAAAAACAAGGCTTTGCCTTCCTAGAACAATTGACAGCAGCCAAACTGACCAAATTTCGCGGCCAATGGGGCAATGGTCCAACAGCTGAAGAAAGCGGCGGGCCGATGCTCTGCGGGCAGGGCAAGCAAGCAAGGCATCTACTTCGGTGGCAAAAAAAATCGTCGAGCTATTTCTTCCGATGCAAATTCGCGGTCAATAAATTCAATATCCACTCCTATGGAGCAACCGAGCGTTACAGCAACCAGGACATGATTGTGGGAATGCGACAAGGTTAGGTTGCACTCCTCTTTCACTCATGGCGGGCGAGAGCTCCGGTTTTCCCCAGCGCAGCCAATGTTCAGCCTTCTGCTTCACTGGCCGATTTTCACGCTTTCCGGACCGGAACTCCCAGGCGTTTTCTGATCGCGGAAAAATCAGGAGCAGCCCCGGGAGGATAATCCGTTGCTGCAAGGCGCTCGAAATCCAGCAGCAGTGATTCGACGATCTCTCTCAGATCGGGATCTTTAACCGCCTGCAATGGCGTCCGTCCACCAAGCGCTGGCAGTTTTTTGCGGACCCAAGCGTCTGTTTCTTTCTGGAGAAAATCGCGAAGAACTGCCTGCGCCGCAGGGTTTTTCAGCAATTTCGCCTGTGCCGCGTTTTCCTGCCTCTGCTCCGGAGGTATGCGCCTGACCTTTTCCAGCATATCTTCTGACGTTTGAACCAGAGTTTCTTTGTGAACGACACCAAGCCTAAGCCGGTTTTCGATCTCCCAGCGGAGTTTTTCCGCGCGGCTTCTTGAGTTCACGTCGGCCACCAGGAGTCCAGGAGAAAGCTTTAGATGTCCCAGGATGGTGTTGTCCCACGATTTCACCTTTTTGTTCCCTTTCTTATACCAGGCGAAGTTGATGGTCCCCGGTTCATCGGAATTGCCATCTTCGTTTTCTGCCAGTACATCTTCCTTTTCACGGACGCCCGACAGGAGGGGAGCAAGCAGATCGAAGGCGTCCGCCGGCGAGAGCCGCAGCTCAAACTTCATGGTGTGCATTTCCAGGGGCTCGCCATCGGTGTTCTGGAGCACCGGCGGTGCGTTCAACCGGTTGACGATTTCCAGGTAGAGTTCGCGGAAGTCCTCCTCAAATTCCAGCAGATCATCCGTGGAAAAAACGCGGGAAGTCTTTCTCTGCCTTCCAATGCTTTGTAATAGCACTCGTTGCCCAACGATCATTGACTTCATGCGCGGAGGTACGGGCCACGGCGCGGAGAACGCCATGGTAGTAAGGCCTTCCACGGGCGACATCTGGGCATAAAGAATGTATCCCGCTTTAAGGGTGCGCGAAGCGGAGCGTTCACGAATGTCGTACTCTCGGCCAGTGAAAATCTCGCGCAGCAACATGCCCTGGCCCGGCCGGCTCTCCAGGACGTCATAGAAGGTGATGGGTTGATGCATGCAGAGAAACAAAAGCTGCGTCTGCATTTGAGTCAGGATGCGGCCCTTCTCCTGCAAAAATACCGTTGCGATGGTACCCGGTTGCCACGTATCGCCGATATCTGGTTCTACAGGATCCCGCCAGCGATATAGAAAATAGGGCATGAAGATGGTTTCAATATCGTTTCCGGGCTCATAGTCGCAGTCCGTTACACCGAAATGGAAATCCTCCCAGGCGTCCTCGATGTCCGGGGCGAAGCGCTCAATGGCAAACGTTATTAGAAGTTGGGTGAGTTCGTGGTTCTCTGAATTTACGCTGGACCAAAAAGTGTCTGCGGAAACCGTGTTGGCCAGGCAGCAGTGCTTGTATTTTTTTC
>JBARNL010000247.1:0-4552 GCA_049802955.1 Candidatus Angelobacter sp. | reverse complement strand
GCAAAAAATGTCAGGGTTTAACGAGGTTCTTGTGATAGGAAAATGGCCGTAGAAAGACGAATCCCAGCTCCCGAGAGAGCTGGGGGCTGTGGGACAAGCCCACAGGGATGAGGTCATTATTATTGCTGGAAACACCCTAGAAGTCAACGAAAAAATGCTGGAATTTACGGTTCTCAATATGCACGATAAGCCTAACAAACCAAAGATAAAAGTCTACGGATTCATCGACGGATTTAACCTCTATCACGCTATTGACCGCTTTGATCATGGCGTGGGCGATGCCGACAAGGCCAGATATCAAAAATACAAATGGCTATGTCTAACATCCCTGATAAAGAGGTTTATTGCCCCGGAAACTGAGGAACTTGTCGGAATCGAATTTTTCACCGCCTACCCGACGTGGGACGCTGGAAAACGCATGCGTCATCAAGTTTTCGTCAGCGCACAAGGCACTATGGGTGTTCATTACACGCTGGGTAATTTTAAGAATAAAACTGTGACGTGCCGCGCCGACTGTAAGCACGATTTCACTATGCACGAAGAGAAGCAAACGGATATCAATATCGCCGTTGCGATGATCGACTTTGCCGACCGATACGACAAGCTGATCTTACTGACAGCCGATTCCGATCAGGTTCCCGCTGTTAATCTACTTAAAAAGTTGTACCCAGAAAAACGTATAGCCGTTTTACCGCCTATTGGGCGCGGAGCCAAAGAGCTATCGAGGGCATGTCACGAAACGTTCAAGATGACAGAAGATCACCTGAAAGATTGCCAACTCCCGAACCCAATCCCCATTCACAAAAATGCCGTACTGGTAAAACCGCCGAGTTGGGGGTGATGCACTTTAACCCCTGTGGAAAATCAAAATGAGCCACTACCAAAAACGCCCAAAAATCCCGATCCGGAGAAAATCGGTTAGAATGGAAATCTCCCTGCTTCATCCTGTCGGGGCGTAGCGCAGCCTGGTAGCGCACCTGCCTTGGGCGCAGGGGGTCACAGGTTCAAATCCTGTCGCCCCGACCAATATCATCCATTAAATTCACTGAAAGGGCCCTCTGGCCCTGGGGCTGGAGGGCTGCGCATCAGCGGATAACATGATCTTGCTTGATCTGCGGCTTTACATAACCATTCCGCAGGACTATGGCAAGCGAATCAGCTAGGCCAGAAAAGCCTCCCATAAGTAAATCCTGGCGGTGGACTATCCATACAACGCCGTGGCGATCATCGCGCAACTGAGCTGTTCGCCGTAAGAATCATTTCGCTGCGCTCTGCTGCGCCTCCTTTTGCGCCGGCAGCGGATCGCCCCGCAGCACTTTCATTTTGTGAACGATCTCATCCGCGATCAGCCCGTACACAGTTCCAGCCAGCGAATCCACTTTGCCGGCCATTACAATCGTCGCTGTGTCGCGGTCAGTGACGGTATAGGTGAAATGGTTCGAAAACGGGATTCGATGCACTCTGATGACCAGATCGGCCAGGTCTCTTCTGCCGGTAATCTGCAGGTCCCATGCTTTGAATTCAGCCCGGCCCAGCAATGAACTCTGAAGTGCCTCGGGCTTCATATAGAAAGTGTCGGAATCCACGTAAAAGCTGTGTGCTTTCGTGACCAGTTCTTTGTTGTCCGGCAGCCGCGAGCCCTGCTGGGCAAAGCTGACGCTGGAAATGAGTGAAATCAAGGCAAGAAAAAGAAATCGTTTCATAGTGCGCCTCCGTTGGGTTGTAACTACTGATTCAAACAACGAAGCGATCTTGCCACGGCGCTTGATGTTGCGCGAGCGACAATGTGCGGCATAGGACGGCTGTAGACGGCAGAAACTCAACCACAAAGGACATGAAGAAGCACGAAGGATTGAAGAGACAATTTTCAGGTTGTGATCAGATTTGGCTTTGCCCGAACCGGTGTTCGCGGATCACATTACTTTGATTTTGCACTTTGTGTCTCTTTGTGTTCTTTGTGGTTCATCTTTTCTCGGGTATATATTCATTCATCGAAATGAAACCACGAAACAAATCCCATGAACTGCATGCCCGCGCTTCGCGAGTCATCCCTGGCGGCGTGGATTCACCGGTGCGTGCGTTTAAATCCGTTGGTGGTGAGCCGCCCTATATCGTTCGCGGCAAAGGCTCTCGCATTTGGGACGCCGACGGCAACGAATATATCGACTACGTCGGCTCCTGGGGGCCGCTGATCCTGGGGCATGCATTTCCCAGCGTGGTGGAAGCCGTGGAAAAAGCCAATCGCGATGGGGCCAGCTTTGGCGCATGCACACCTGCGGAAGCCGAGCTCGCGGAAGCGGTGATTGAAGCTTTTCCATCCATGGACAAAGTTCGTTTTGTTAGTTCCGGCACGGAAGCCACCATGTCCGCCATCCGTTTGGCGCGGGCTTTTACCGGACGCAAATACATCGTCAAGTTTGAAGGTTGCTACCACGGACACGCTGATTCCCTGCTGGTGAAAGCCGGGTCCGGCGTGGCGACGCTGGGCATTCCTGGCTCTGCCGGCGTGCTGGATGAGCAGGCCAAATTTACTCTCGCCTTGCCCTTCAATAATCAGCAAGCGGTGGAAGAGGCATTCGCCAAATTCAAAGAACAGATTGCCTGCGTCATCGTTGAGCCTGTAGTCGGCAACATGGGTTGCGTACCGCCAGGCAAGGATTATCTGGAACTTCTACGCTCGATTACCGCGCAGCATGGCACGGTGCTGATCTTGGATGAGGTAATGACCGGCTTCCGTCTGAGCTTTGGCGGCGCGCAGCAGCTATATAAGATCAAGCCCGATCTCACCACGCTGGGCAAGATCATCGGAGGTGGCCTTCCGGTGGGCGCTTACGGTGGCCGTGCCGAACTCATGGACATGATCGCCCCGCTCGGCCCCGTGTATCAGGCGGGAACGCTCTCTGGAAACCCACTCGCGATGGCAGCCGGAATCGCCACATTGCGTGAGCTGAAAACGCGCCCAGGAATTTATCGGCAGTTGGAACAGCGCAGCGCAACGCTGGTGGATGGCGTGCTTGCCGTCACAAAAAAGAAAGGAGTGCCGCTTACAGCCAACCGCGTTGGATCCATGTTCACGTGGTTCTTCCAGCCAGGTGAAGTCCACGACTGGGATACCGCGGCAAAATCCGATACCCAAGTCTTTGGCAAATTCCACCGCGCGATGCTGGAACAAGGCATTTATCTGCCGCCCTCGCAATATGAAGCCATGTTCATGAGCGCCGCGCATTCAGAATCCGACATTGAGCAGACAGTCGCGGCGGCGGCTGAATCGCTTTAGGTTTTTAAATCCCGAGCGTTAAGCAAGGGATCTCTATTGTCTAAAAGAACTTAAAAGATGAATCAATGTCTTCGGGTAAAAAAGCTGATCAACGCGGCCTGCGCGCCGCGGCAACGCTGCCATAGCGCTCCCTCACGGCGTGAGGGACTAGAAAGAAGGTTAAATCCCCACCGCACCGTAATCTGTTCCGGTTTCTGTATCGCGCACTTTGTCGCGCTCATAGGCGCGATAAGGATTTCGCCGCGTACCTAGCCTACGCTTACGCAATTCAAAGCCGGCATATAGTCCGCCAGCCAGCACGGCGGCTGCAAGAGCGGCAATGGACATGATGCGTCCCGGATTATCAAGCAGAGGCCGGGCAATATGTGAAGCAGTCATGGCGACGCGCGCCGGCAATCCCATCGCTTGGCGAAAATCGGTCAAGGATTGTTTCCCACCGCGCTCCAGAGCACGATAGGCATACAGCGAACTATACGGCATCGGCATATCCAAGTCCTGCCCTCCACTGACCACTGCATGGTCCGCGCCGCGCTCTTCCTGAATTTCCAGCAGTTCCTGGATGGCCTGGCCGAGCCCCGTCGGTTTTGACCAGAGTGAGAGGAAAGCCACGCGGCCGGATTTGTCAATCAGGAACGCCGGATTGGGCAGCTTGGAGTATTTGCGATGGATAGAGCCGCGCAAATCGTCCACCAGGATCGGCATGTGCATGTCTTCTTCGTCGCGCAGCAGCCGGGCCGCTTCAGTCTTTTCGCGCATGGATTTATGCGCAGGAATAACTTCGCCAGGGTGGGCTTCGCGCACATAGATAAAAAGGAACTCAATTTCGTCGCCACGGAGCCGGTCATAAAGCTCATTGATCTGGCCGATCGAAGCGGCGGTCATGGGACATGTGGCTGAGCCAAAAATCAGCAGAACGTTCTTTTTTCCGGCGTAGTCGCTTAAACGGACGGTCTCGCCATCCAGGGTGGTGGCCTTGAAGTCAGGCGCCTGTGCACCCGGTCCGGGGCCGGAGAATGAGCTGCGGGCCAGATCATGAAAGAGTTCGCGGGAAAAGTGTCCGTAATTGTAATTACCCAAACCCAGCATTTTCACTCCTATGAGGGCGCGCTTGTTTTCGCCGGTTAATCCTGCAACTTCCGACGGCAGGGCTTCACAACGAATTCGATGCGGCTGGCTTCTCCGCCGTTTTCTTTAAGCTACCCTGTCTTAAATTATTTGGCCACGATAAAATGAATGGTTTTATCGGCAGGTCCCGGAGCTTGCAGTGTTCAGCCC
>JBARNL010000246.1:0-5934 GCA_049802955.1 Candidatus Angelobacter sp. | reverse complement strand
GGCATTATGTTCTCACCTCGCGATTATTGGATCATTATGACATCAAAAAACCTGGGAACACCGAAGCCGATCCCGGTGACGCAGATTCCAAACGTCTATGAACCTTCAACGTTGAACGCTTACGGCGGTGAGACGTACATGCTACGTCTCTACGTCCAAATCGCCGTAAGGCCGCGTCTACATCGGAACCGTTAATCTCTTTCCGCAAGCTTCTTGTCTTGGCTCCGCAGAGGAGCCTCTATTCGCGCGAAATCTTTAGTTTTTGGGGGACGTTGGAAGGTGAGATGCTTGCGCCGGCCCGTTCGACTATTGGCTATAGAGTAAAGTTTTGTTAAAGGGGCAAGCCACTTTATAATAGTGATAGTTGACCTCATAATTGCCTGGAGCTTTCCATCCATGATTAAGTTTTTGCAAAGCGGCAACAAAGCCGCCAAATATATTCTTGCCGGATTTCTCTTGATTCTTGCCGCCAGCATGGTGACCTACCTCATCCCCGGATTTATGGGTGAAACAGCCGCCAGTGAACCCGGAGTGGTGGCCTCGGTCGGTGGACATGAGATCCATCGCGAGGAAGTAGCGCGGGTGGTACAGGCACAGGCGCGGGGAAACCAGATTCCGGATTTTTACTTGCCTATCTTGCGCCAGCAGGCGGTCAGGCAGCTGATTCAGCAGGCTGAAATCCAATATGAGAGCGAGCGCATGGGGCTGAAAGTTTCAGACCAGGAGTTTCGCGACGAGTTGGAATACGGTCCATACAAGCAGGCTTTCTTCCCCGGCGGAAAGTGGATTGGCGCGGAAAAGTACAAAGAGATGCTGAGCCAGGGCGGCACCACGGTAGAAAATTTTGAGCGCGACGTAAGGCTTGACGTGATGCAGCGCAAGCTTATCAACGTGATCGGCGCCAGCGCCACGGCAACGGACGCAGAAGTGGAGCAGGCTTACAAAGACCAGAACACGAAAGTGAAATTTCAGTACGCCATTCTCAAACTGGACGACGTTTCCAAGACCATCAAACCGACTGATACGGAGTTGAAGGCTTTTTATACCGCGAACCTGGCGCGCTATACCAATTCCATTCCGGAGAAGCGGCAGATCAAGTATTTTGTTCTGAGCGACAAAAATTTTGCCGACAAGGTGACCATAGACCCGGCTGAGATACAGCGCGCTTATAGCGCGAACCAGAATGCATATCGCATTCCGGAACGCGTGAAAGTCCGCCATATCCTTATTGAAACGCCCAAGCCCGGGCCAGATGGCAAGGTGGACCAGAAAGGCATGGATGAAGCGCGCGCCAAAGCGCAGGACGTGCTGAAGCAGATCAAAGCAACTGGAGACTGGACAGGGTTGGCGAAGAAATATTCCGGCGATCCCGGCAGCAAAGACAAAGGCGGCGAATTGGGTTGGCTGAATAAGGGCCAGACAGTCGCGGAGTTTGAAAAAGTCGCATTTGCCCAGAACAAAGGACAGATCAGCGACCCGGTGCAGTCATCTTTCGGGTTTCACATCATCCAGACAGAAGATAAAGAAGATGCGCACTTGAAGCCGCTGACCGAGGTAAAGCCGGCAATCGAAGAAGCCATCAAGCAGGAGAAAATCAAAGGCATGATGAACCAGGCTTCCACGGACGCGGAAGCCATCGCGCAGAAACAAGGGCTGGAAAAGGCCGCTAGCAAGTATGGCGCACAGGTTGTCACCAGCAATCCGATTACGCATAACGACGCGCTGCCCGGCATTGGCCCACAACCCCCGTTGATGGACGCGATTTTTTCCGCCAATGAGAAGTCCGGCCCTCAAGCCAGCCAGACACCGCAAAGCACGGTGATATTTGAAGTCACCAAGATCGAACCGGCGCGCACACCTTCCTTTGAGGAGATCAAAGACCGCGTGGCGACGGAATTCAAGAACCAGCGGGCAGCGGATATCCTGAGGCGCAAGGTCCAGGAAATGGCAGACCGCGCCCACGCCGAGCACGATCTGGCTAAAGCCGCCAAAGAAGCCGGCGCCACGGTTAAGACCAGCGAGCTGGTCTCGCGGACACAGCAAGTGCCTGACATAGGCAGCATGTCAGGCGCGGCCAGCGCGGCCTTTACGATGAAGCAGGGCGAAATCAGTGGTCCGCTGAACCTGGGCACCAGCCAGGCGGTCTTGCAGGTTGTGGAGCGGCAAGAGCCTTCCACATCCGACGCCGAGTTTGCCAAGCAACGCGATCAGCTGCGCGAGCGTCTAGCTTCACAAAAGCGGCAGGAAATTCTGGGCCTGTTTGTGAACGATCTGAACACCCGGCTTGAAAAAGAGGGCAAAGTAAAGATCAACAAAACAGAAATGGACAATCTTGCCAAATCCCGCAGCTAAGAGTGCATCATAGAGAACTATGCTGTCGCAGCGCTCGGCCGGAATACTGTTGCATCCAACCTCACTGCCTTCGCTGGGTGGCATCGGCGATTTTGGGCCGGAAGCTTACGCATTTGCGGACTTCATGGCCCGCTCCGGCCTGGGGCTCTGGCAGGTGCTTCCGCTGTCACCGCCCGGATTGGGCAACTCGCCTTATTCGGCCATCTCCGCCTTTGCCGGCAATCCACTGCTGATCAGCCTGGAAAGGCTGGCCGAGCGCGGCTGGATACAAGAAGACCAGCTAAAGAAACTGCCTGCTCCAAACGGCAGAGTTGACTTCGACGAAGTAAAAGCCTTTAAGATGCCAATGCTCCAGCAGGCCGCCCAGAGTTTTCTGGAGCGCGCCAATGGCGAGCGTGGCCGCTTTGAAGACTTCAAGCACGCCCACGCATCATGGCTGGAAGACTTTGTGCTTTTTGACGTGATGCGCCAGGTCCACCACGGGGCCACCTGGAGTTCATGGCCAAAAGAACTGGCACGGCGTGAAGCTGTAGGACTGCACAAATTCGGCGTGGAACACCAGCGAGAACTGGAAGTTGAGCGGGCGATTCAATTCGCATTTTTTGAGCAGTGGCGGGCACTGCACCAATACTGCCGGAAACGCGGCATTGGGATCGTTGGCGACGTTGCCATTTTTGTGAACTATGATTCGGCCGACGTGTGGCGCAATCCCGATCTATTTTTTCTGGATGAAAACCTGCTGCCAACAGTAGTGGCCGGAGTCCCGCCGGACGCCTTCAGCGTGACCGGGCAGCGCTGGGGCAATCCTTTGTATCGCTGGGACGTGTGCAAGGCGCGCGGTTATGACTGGTGGATCCGGCGCATGAAAGGCACGCTGGAGATGTGCGACATTGTGCGCCTTGACCACTTCCGCGGTTTTGAAAGCTATTGGGAAATCCCGGCGGACGAACCAACGGCAGTCCACGGCAGATGGGTGCAGGGGCCGTGCGACGATTTGTTCCACGCACTGCGCGCCAGCCTGGGCGACCTGCCTTTTATTGCCGAAGACCTGGGCTTAATCACCGAAGAGGTGCATGCGTTGCGCGAGCGGCTGGGTATTCCCGGCATGAAGGTCCTGCAATTTGGTTTTGGCGATCCCGGCGCTCATATCTATCTTCCGCAGAATTTTGAGCCCAACTGCGTGGTATATACCGGCACGCACGATAACGATACGACAGCCGGGTGGTGGAAATCTTCTGCGAGCAGGGAAGAAAAGCAGTTTGCGGCAAATTATTTTGGCGAGCCCGCGGATGGAATGCACTGGGCGTTTATCCGCGCAGCGTTTGCTTCCGTGGCCCGGATGGCGATTGTGCCTTTACAGGATTTTTTGGGCCTGGGCAGCGATGCCCGCATGAACACGCCATCGCAGAGCGACGGCAATTGGGGCTGGCGCTTTGAAAAAGGCGCGCTGACGAATGCATTGGCGGAAAAAGTAGCGACGCTATCTTCGGTTTCCGATCGAAGCCTGCAAGCTCTACGTGCTGACCAGCAGGGCGACGGGGAAGTGCGCGAAGACTTCGCGGCATAACAGCGTTCGCTGCGCGGTGACCCTGATCTTTTCTCCGGTGAAAACATTTTCCAGAAACTCCGGGCATCGCGATGGAACCGGCAGCTCAGTTCTTTCCCACAGTCCCGCCAGCGGTGCGCGCATTGCGCCCCCAGCCACGGTGTAACTGAGCCGGGGGACCGCCACAATTGCCACTTGGTTGTTACGCTCCCGCGCGAAGGCCACCACATGCTGCTGCTTCTCGCCGGTAGCCTGCATCGGCTGGTAATGCCCGGGATGGAACAACTCACGACGGTCACGCCGCAAGCGCAGCGCCTGCATGGTGGTCCACATCTTGATGCGTCCATCCTGATAATTCTCCAGCAGTTCAGCGCACAGCGTGGGAAGATTGCCTGCTTCAGCTTTGCGGTCAAGTTCCGTCAACAGCCGCTCGCGCAGGGAATAATCCACGGGACGACGATTATCGGGATCGACCAAGCTGAAGTCCCACAACTCCGTGCCCTGATAGATGTCAGGATTCCCGGGCGAGGTAAGCATCAGCACGCGTTGCGCCAGCGAATTAATTGCGCCGAAGAAATTTATGATTGGCATGAATGCCCGCATTTGCTCAAGAAAAGTGTTTGGACGCGCCGGGGTCCCCGCCGCCAGGATCTTTTCGATGAATTGCCGCAAAGCTTCCACATAAGCTGGATCATCACTGATCCAGCTCAGATTTACTTTGGCCTCATGCACTGCTTTGGCCATGTATTGCTGGATCCTTTCAACATATTCCTTGGGCAGCCCATCCGTTCCAGAGTCAAATGGCCAGGTCCCAACCAAAGTCTGGTAAAGGAAGTACTCTTCATTTGCATCCGGCACCTGCCGTCCGTCCGTGAGCATGCGTTTGCGCAGGCGGTTGGTGCGGCGCCAGCGCAGCACGTGGGCCGCCCATGTTTTGGGCATCTCAGAAATCACATCCAGCCGCGCGCGCACATCTTCACTGCGTTTGGTATCGTGCGTGGACGTAGCGAGCATGGAATACGTCCAGCTTTCCGCGCGCTTGAGATTGCCGGAATGAAATTCTTCCGGGCTGATGCCGAACTGCGCCGGCGATCCGCCCACTTCATTGACGGCGATAAAGCGGTTATAGACATAGCACGCGGTATCTTCCATGCCCTTGGCCATTACAGGCCCGGTGAGCTGCTGAAACTTAAGAGTGAAGTGGAGCTTTTTGCGATAAAGATCAGATTGGTCTTCAGAGTTCTTGTGCTTCAGCAGCAGGATATCGCGAAGAAAATCGAAACTGGCGGGGGCTTTATCCATATTGCGGCGCTTGGCTTTGGCAACAGCTTCATGAATGTAAGCGCGATCACGCTCGGTCATCTCTCCGCGCTCGTCAATATACGTGCGATAGACGGGAAAGCAAGCGATGGTTTCACGAATCACGTCGCGCAAAGACTTGCGAGTAAAGTCGCGGGCATAGCGGTCAGTAGCGGAAATGGCGTCAAGCATATGCGCCAGCACATTGACTTCACTGGCAAGCGAGGCATGCATGATTAATTTTTTGCTGTTGTAAATAATGGTTTCCACGTCCTGGGTAACGCCGGCAAAGCGGCGATAGAAGTTGGTGAAGCTCCGCTCATTGCGGCGATCAACGAACAAGCCATTCACCAGCGTGGTGAAGTCATAGCCTGAGGTGCCGTCCACGGGCCACTCGCGCGGAAGCTCCTCGCCCGGCTCCAGGATTTTTTCCACCACGGTATAGAGCAGGGCGCGTTGGTTCATCCAGTCATGCTGGCCGAAAGCCTGCTGCAGGTCCAGCTCAATTCCGTTTTCCGCAAGGGTACCGCGAGGCGTTGCGCCACCGCACTGGCTGGCGGCATACAGCATTTGCAGCCGCACCATGTATTGCCGCGGATTCAGCAGGCCATCACAGTGGTCGACGCGCACGCCCTGCACCATATCATCCGCCAGAAGATGCCGCAGTAATTGGTGCGTTGCGGCAAAGACCCGTGGATTTTCCATGCTCAAGCCAATGAGATCATTCACGTCAAAGA
>JBARNL010000245.1:0-3580 GCA_049802955.1 Candidatus Angelobacter sp. | reverse complement strand
CGTGAATATTGTCCTGAATCCCGTTGAAGCCCGTGTGCTGGGTGCGCTGATCGAAAAAGACATCACGACCCCGGACTACTACCCGCTTTCACTGAATGCGCTGATCAACGCCTGCAATCAGAAGAACAATCGCGAGCCGGTGACGAACTTTGACGAAGAGACCGTGCGGCTGGCGCTGCGCAACCTGAGCGACAAGCGCCTTGCCGGGCCAGCCAGCGGCGCGGACGGGCGCGTGACCAAGTATGAGCATCGCCTGCAGGAAGTCTTTAACTTTACCCGGCCTGAGACGGCGATACTGTGTGTGCTGCTGCTGCGCGGCCCGCAGACCCCCGGCGAATTGCGCGGACGCACCGAGCGTATGCATCGCTTTGAAGACCTGGACGAAGTGCTGAGCGGGTTGCAACAGCTTATGCGGCGCGAACCTCCGCTGGCCAAGGCGCTGGGACGAAGGCCGGGGACAAAGGAAATCCGTTATGCGCATTTGCTTTCCGGCGACGTGGAAGCCTGGGAGCCTCCGGCAGAGACAGCCTCAAGCTCCGGATCGGCTGACCCGGAACGGCTGATTCAACTGGAAGAACAGGTAACAGCGCTGCGGAGCGAAGTGGCGGAGCTGAAGCAGCAGATGGCGGAGTTCAGGAAGCAGTTTGAATAAAGCAAATCCTTACCACTGATTTGCACTGATCACACTGATCAAAAAGTTTTACCGCGGATTTGCGCGGATAAACGCGGATGTTAAATTCGAATTTGTCCCAGGAGCTCATATTGCATTGCCGCAAGAATTCTTTTTATCCGTGTTGATCGTTTGTGGACTTTCTGATGTGGACTTTCTGATCAGTGTCATCACTGAAAATCAGTGGTGAATTTTATTTTGATCCGCGTTTATCCGCGTTTATCCGCGCAAATCCGCGGTAAAGCCGCCTTCTTATCAAGCAAAATCCATTTTCTGCGCTTCCGGGCGATCACATAAGGCCCTTTAACTCCCCCATCTCGGTAGCAGGCCCTATTTTCAGCTAGGGCATTTGCGGCAAAAATTGCCCGTAGAAATCCACATTCAAGCATTCAATTTGCTCAAACGGGCATTTGCGCTCACGTCAAAAAAGGGGGACAAGGTGAGAGTTGCCGTTGCCGCCATGTTGCTGGCTTTTGTCGGACCATCGGCCCTGGCCCTGGTGAAAGATGGGCGTGTATTAACGCCTGCTTCAGCTTCAACGCCAGCTTCAGATTCCGCCGCCGCTGCTTCGGCATCGGTTGCAAACGCGGCTTCGGCCCCAACTTCAGTTTCGCCGAATGCGCTGGTGGCTGCCCTGCCTGATGCGCCTGCAATATCCGCAGAAGTAAGGACTGTTGAGCCCCTGTCCCCCGCGCCCTCGGCTTCCGAGCCTGCGCTGGGCAGTGGATTTCTGCCGAATAACAGTCTGGCGCCAATTCACGCGCTGGTCGCGCCGCCAGCCGCCGTGATCAAGCTCAAGCCGCCGCCGCGCACGCACAGTTTTTTTGACGCACGTAACAGGCTTGGCTTCGCCACTCTGGGCGCATCGCTCACCGCAGACGCGCTCTCCACGCAAAAAGGACTCGCCTATCCCGGCTTTGTGGAAATGAATCCCATCGCGCGGCCGTTTGTGCAGAGCCGCATGGGCGCCGCCGCTTATAACGCCGGCAGCTTCGGCCTGGTGGCAGGATTAATGTACTGGGCGCACAAAACGGAGCACCACAAGCTGGAGCGCATCCTTCCCTTGGCAGTCGGCAGCTGGGAAGGCCTGCTCAGCGCAAGGAATTACCGGGTGATTGCGAATCGGGCACGTTAAGTATCCGTCACATCATAAGAAACCTTTCGCCGCAGATTTGCGCAGATGATCGCAGATTGCTGATTATCCTTAAGCGATGCTTCGATCGTGTTTAACTGACCAAATCCGCTCAATCCGTGTTGATCCGTGGTAAGCGGTTATTCGATAGCCGTGCACAATGCCATCGCTTGCCGCTCACGATAGAATGATGTCGCTCGCTCGAATGCACGCCGACGGAAACCGGGAAGGAATGAATGGCCGAGGAAACCGCTCCAAAATCACAGTTGCGCCGCGCCATGGGTTTTTGGGACGTGCTGCTGTTCAACATCGCCGCCGTGCTGGGACCGCGCTGGATTGCCGCCGCCGCGCACAACGGCAGTTCGTCCATCAGCCTGTGGGTGCTGGCCGCCGTGTTATTTTTTCTGCCTACCGCGCTGATCATCATTGAGCTTTCCACGCGCTATCCGGCGGAAGGCGGGCTGTATGTGTGGAGCAAAGAGGCGTTTGGCGACTTCCACGGTTTTGTGGCCGGCTGGGCGTACTGGATTTATACGTTCTTTTATTTTCCCGGACTGCTGACCGCCAGCGTGGCCATGTCGGTTTATATTGGCGGGCCAAAGTATGCGTGGCTGGCGGGAAGCCCAAAGTATCTGCTCTGGGCATCTTTGGGGCTGCTGGCAATAGCGGTGCTCTTTAATATTGTCGGGCTGGATATTGGCAAGTGGCTGCAGAATGCCGGCGGGGTTTCCACTTATGTTCCGCTGTTGATGCTGGTGGGCATTGGAACGTACCTGGCGCTGCATCGGGGAAGCGCAACGCATTTTAGCGGGCCGCGACTCTGGCCGGAGTGGCCGCCGGATATCGACAAGCTGAATTTCTGGTCGAGCATTGCGTTTGCTTTTACCGGCATGGAACTGGTATGCGCCATGAGTGAAGAGGTGCGCGATCCGCGCAAAACTTTTCCGCGCGCCATCTATGCTTCCACTGGCCTGATTGCCGTGATTTACGTGCTGGGCACCATGGCGCTGCTGTGGCTCTTGCCGGCGGAGCAGATTGATCCGCGCAACGGAGTGTTTGGCGGCATCGGCTTTGGTTCGGCGGCGCTGGGGATTGCGTGGTTCGGAATGCTGGCGGCTTTGCTGGTGACGGTCGGCAACGCCGGAGGAGTAGGCGCGACGGTGGCCGGAGTAGCGCGCGTGCCGTTTGTCGCGGGGATAGATCACTATTTGCCTGCGTACTTCGGCAAGATCCATCCCAAATGGAAGACGCCGTATATTTCTATCCTGATTCAAGCCGTGATTTCGGCGGCGATCCTGGTGCTTTCACAGATCAACGCCACGGTGATTGGGGCGTATCAATTTCTGGTTTCGATGTCAGTGATTCTGTATTTCATTCCGTTCCTTTATATGTATGCCGCAGGAATCAAATTGGCGCATCGGCCAGACCGCGCCGATGGCCATGCAGTGCTGGTCCCGGGCGGCATGCCGGGCATCTGGATTGCAGGCTCGCTCGCATTCCTGATTACGCTGGGGTCAATGATTTTGGCGGCCATTCCGCCGGGCGGAGAGAACAAGGCCCTGTTTGAAGCAAAACTTGTGGGCTGCACCGCGGCTTTCGTCGGCACTGGGCTGGTGCTTTACTGGCGCGGAGCGCGCAAGAAACGGGCTGCTGGTCTGTAAATGCTTTTGGAAAGTCTGCAATTTCTTTGGTAGCGGCTCTCCGGTGCTAAGGTCGGATTCTGTGAAACGAAGCGCGCATCCGCTGTCACTAAGCATGCAGAGGCACGTCCATGATAT
>JBARNL010000244.1:0-2438 GCA_049802955.1 Candidatus Angelobacter sp. | reverse complement strand
CCGTAATGGCTGATTGCTGAATGCCGATTGCTAATTGCTATCTTGCCGGCGCGGTGTAATATCCCGCGCGATGGCGGACCTGATAGGGCCGTCCTTCAGGATCTTTCTTGTTGAGCTCCACCTGGATTCGGCGGAAGGGCGCATCTGAAACCTTGCGGCTGGGATAAAACGCCAGCAAATACTGCGTGCGCAATTCGTCGCTTATTTTGCGGAAGGCTTCATCGAGTTGCTCCTGGCCTTCTGCGTAGTAATATTTGCCGCCGGTATCTTTGGAAATCTGGATCAGCGCATGCTCGCCGCCCAGGTTGCGCCCGGCATCGGCCTCCACCGGCACAACAATAATGCTGTAAACGATGACCTCCGCCTGCTGCGCACGTCGCAGAGCGCCGTTATAGTCGGCCTTGCTGGTGGTATCGCCGCCGTCAGTGATCAGGACCAAGACCTTGCGACCTTCGCGATCCAGCAGGGATTCTGAGCAAAGAAAAATTGCGTCGTAGATGGAAGTTCCCGGACCGGTCCGCAGATTGTCAATACCACGCTCAATGGTCTTGAGATCAGAAGTAAAACGCGTCATCTGATCAACGGTCTCAGTCACTTCAAAAACCGAGAGACGATCTTCATTGCGCAGAATGGAATGGACAAACCGGCGCGCCGAAGACGTTTCCAGCTTGAAGTCACGCATGGTGCTGGGGCTGGTATCGATGGCGAGCGCAATGCTCAACGGGATAGCGGATTCTTTCTCAAAGACTTTGATGGTCTGCGGCACGCCATCCTCCAGTAGTTGGAAATCGTCTTTGGTCAGGTCGGCCACTGGAGCGCCGCGGGAATCGGTAACAGTAGTAAAGACGTTCACCAGCCGAACATTCACGCGATAGGTGGATTCGTCTTTTTGCGACTGAGATCCCGGCGGAATGCGGTCGCCCTTTTGCGGGTCCTGCGCCCCGGCATGCAGGCCCCACGCACAGAACAGGCAGACACACAGGCAAGCCAGACTGAACCACGGCGGTAAAGCGCGAGTCCGATTCATAGTTATCAGCGGGTATTCTGGCAAACTTAGATGCAAACGGCGGTAAAGAGTTATTTATTTACCCTAATTTCTTCAGGAAACGGTTCACCATCGGCCCAGACAGCGCCATCTTCAAAGTACTCCTTTTTCCAGATAGGAACGGTCTTCTTCAGGGTATCGATGAGCCATCGGCAAGCCTCAAAAGCCGCCACCCGATGCGCCGACGCCACCCCGATCAGCACACTGGTTTCGCCAATTTCCAGCCTTCCAAGTCGATGCACCAGGAAAACATCGCGGACCTTAAATTGTTCAAGCGCCGCCTGGGCCAGCTTCTCCATCTCATTTAAAGCCATGTATTCATAAGCTTCATAGTCCAAAAACAAAGTACGCCGGCCACGCGTATTATTGCGCACCATTCCATCAAAAAATAATGCCGAGCCGTCTTCCGGATGCTCCAGCTTCTTCCTAATTGCCTCAATATCAATTGGTTCACGCACAATGGCGCAATGCGCGGACCGGAGTTCCGCCGCTTTGGATTTGCCTCCGCTCACTGGAGGCAACAAGCCAACCTCGTCGCCTTCTTTGAGCAGTGCCGATGCCCGGGCATATTCCTGGTTAATGGAGCAAGCAATCGATTTGGTCAACCCTTGGAATTTGGGATAACGGGCGGAATAATGCTCCATGACGGCCGAAAGCCGTGCGTCGGAAGCCAGTTCCAGGGACTCCTCCTGGTGTCCAATAATGTCTTTGAGCTGCCCAAACAGCAGCACCTTAACACGCATGAAATAAGAATAGCGGAAACCCTGCTCAGCGCGCTCGATAAGTTTTTTCAGCTTTCCTGATCGGAGCTCCATCACTCCCAAGCAAAGTCTGGAAAAACTTCACCGGGATGGAATGCATTTGATGGGTTCTGAGTTTCAACCTCCGTTATCTTTCAAACATCATGTTTCCTCAGTTTTGGGTGCTCTGCATGCTTTTACGAACGCTTCCCCAAGAGATGTTAACCAGAATGAATCTGGTATTAGTTGTCTATATTGCCTCGGAAGCCGCATGAAATCATCCATGGCGTTGGGGTCGGCATCGATAAGCCTTAACCGTCTTAGATTGTCATACGAAATCCAATCCAAATGCGGTTTTGTTTCTTTTTCCGCAATGTCTAACATCTCATTTAAATAGCGCGCTTCTTCACTTGAAATCTGACGCAGAATATCTGGAAACATCGTCCTTATCAGGACTTGCTCCCTCGAATCAGCGGCATTGGCCAAAAGATTTGTCCACAGGTTTTGGAGTTCTTCATCTTCTTCAATTGTTCCTCTTTGGATGATGTCGAACAAAAGAGGCAAGGCGACACGCTTTAAGCTGATATGTTTTTGTTCACATAACGTTTTAAATTTTTCAAAGAACCGAATTTGTATTCCAGCACGATAATATC
>JBARNL010000243.1:0-2074 GCA_049802955.1 Candidatus Angelobacter sp. | reverse complement strand
CCTGTGAGTCAAGGGGAAAAGTGGCGCTTCGCATTCACAAGGAGAAGACGTTGGTTTCCCTTTAGTGCGTCGAAAATAAATTGGCGGTTCCGTGAAACGCTTTGCATGGCAGATGCACTATGCTTGTAAGTCTCAGCTTGTGAAATATCACCCTAATTCCGCGCACTGGCGGTTTTAGCCCCTATACCACCTCTATTCACTCCATTCCGGGGAGTGCCGCCGTACCGGGTCCCCAAGAGTTCCAGTATTGACACACACCTTCGTCGTGCTTAGAAGCTGTGTGCGCCGTAAGTCCAGGCCCAAAATTTATCTTATTAAGGTGAATGTATGCGCCGTCTTGTATTGGGTTGTGCTCTGGTGATCCTGCTTTCAATGCCATTCCTCGCTGCTCAAGCCCCTCCAGACCTGGAACAGGGTATGAAACCCTACGGGTCTTATCATGGCGGGGCCATTGATCAGGTCAGCCTGAGCAATCAGAACCTGTTTCTGCAGGCGGCCTTGTTTGCTTATCCCCAGCGCGGCGGTGAGTTGGCTTATCCAGTGGTGCTGCGATACAACAGCAAAAACTTCAGTCTATATGTGCCTACGTGCCCGCAAGGCGTGAAACCCGGCCAGGGGGCCTGTCCTATGCGTTTGGTGTTCAACCCTAATCCGTTCGGCAGCGGGTCGACGAGTCACGGCAACAGCGTCACGGCTGGCTTTGAAGGGTGGCCTGGAGCAGGCTCGAACCGGATCAACACCGGGCTCGTAACGAATACAGGCGCCGCTATCTTTGTCTTTCCGTCTTCCGTGATCATGCCGGACGGTTCACTGCACCAGTTTGTACCCACCGACGCCGGCGGAGCTACAACCGACGGCTCGAAATTTTCGGGCCTTGCCGATAGCCACGGAACCGTTTACGGAAACTCTGCGGAAGATCGCAATGGGAATCAGATCGGCGTTAGCAGCACGGGTTTCACGGACACTCTTGGCCGCCAGATTCCGGTTGCACCGGCGCCCACTCTTCCGCCAACGGCCCCCAATCCCAGCACGGCCAGCCTGGGTTCTTGTCCGGCGCTTAACTATCTTAATCAGCCGGTCACTTTTGCCTACACCTGGAATTTGCCAACGGTCAACATCGGAACAAATGGCGGTACCCTCCCGCTCATTCTGTGTTACACCAGCGTATATGTACGCACGGGTTCTTCAGTTGGGGCGCCTATCATTGACGTGAACATGAGTTTTCCCATGCTGCAAAGCGTGGTGTTTCCCGATAATACCTATTGGGCGTTTCAGTATAGTGCGGCTGACCCGAATAACACAGCGTCTTTGGGTTACGGCGACCTGCTCAAAGTCACCTTTCCAACGGGCGGCAGCATTACTTACATATGGAGCATGTGGAACGATGGTTGCAGCGGCGGTTACAGTCGCGCTGTGCAGACCCGTACCGTAGACGCCAATGACGGCACGGGGCCTCAGACCTGGACCTACAATTCCGGAATCGTCACGGACCCGCTACGCAATGACACGGTGCATACTTTTACAGGCCTGGGCGGCACCTGCTCATACTATGAAACCCAGACGCAATACTTTCAGGGACCACACAGCAGCGGCACGCTGCTAAAAACGGTGAACACCGACTACACATTTACCGCGAATCCCTGGGACTCCAACCTGATCAGCCAAAACGGAGAGGGGCCAAGCAGCGTCACCAACGTGCTTCCCATCCGGGTCACCACCACGCTGCAGAATGGCCAGACCAGCAGGGTGGAAACCGATTACGATTCCGGCTTCACTTATCATGGGCCGCTCGACGGGATCACTTCGTACGTTCAGACTTGCTCAACCGATCCCACGAACCCTGGATGCACTTATACTTCTCCCACCACTTATCCGGTCACCAATTACACGGCTTCTTACGGCAAGCCGATAGCGGAGCGGGAATACGATTGGGGCCAGGGCGCGCCGGGCGCGTTGCTGCGCCAAACTTTGACCACCTATAAGTGGCAGGTCAACAGCGCATACAAAACGGCCAACATGCTGGACCTGCCGGCGACGGTAAAAACCTTCAACGGTGCGGGAAACCTGTGCGCGG
>JBARNL010000242.1:0-2458 GCA_049802955.1 Candidatus Angelobacter sp. | reverse complement strand
GGCTGGGATGATGGGGGAGGGGGTAGGGGAGGGGTAAGGTGTTAACCAAGGAGTAAAATTTGAGGTCATCGGACGCCATGCGACCGATGTTCATATTGTCTCAAAGGCAGAATGTCTGGAGCAATCCCCTGAGGCGTCCTGAGCGATATTGATGGTGTAATTTTGGGTCCCCTGGCTGTAACGGAGTCGATCCCTCGGGTCTTATTTGGCTGCTGAAGAAAGCGCAGCCAAAATTTACGGACCGCTCGGGGTAGCAACTTTCAGCAAAGGGGCATTTCGAGAGAAGTGCGGAAAATACGGAGGAGATGAGGCCGCGCTTTATCCGATTTGGTGCAAGTGGAGGGAGACAAGATTGTTCTTCCTTCCGATCAGACTTACCAAGATTGTTCTTCCTTCCGATCAGACTTACAAAGGAGAATCCAGGAAAGCTGGCCACCAAGGGATTAAGGCTTTTTGAATCAGCTTTAAAGCATCAGATCAGGCAGCTCAGCGTGCTAAAATTTGAAATAGCCTTCGGCCCAAAAGAGACGATTCTATTGATTGAGCTAGCGCCTTCCATATTGTCGGCGGATTTTGCCCATCTGGCGGACCAGATCCAGGCGGTGGCGGAAGGCGGGGCAACCGTGCTGCACGTTGACGTAATGGACGGGCATTTTGTGCCGAATATTACGATTGGGCCTCCCGTGGTGGCCAGCTTAAGGAAGGCAACAAACCTGCCGCTGGACTGCCATTTGATGATCGAAAATCCTGACCAGTACATTCCGGCGTTTGTGGATGCTGGAGCGGACTGGATTTCTGTCCATCAGGAAGCATGTGTGCATCTGAACAGGACGATTGAGCTGATCCGCAGCCATGGAGCGAATCCGGGAGTGGTCATCAATCCGGCAACGCCGGTTGGAACGCTGGAAGAGGTGCTGGATATTGTGCATCACGTTCTGGTGATGTCAGTGAATCCGGGCTTTGGCGGACAGAAATTTATTCCGTCGTCACTGGAGAAGGTGCGCAAGCTGGCGCTGATGCGCACGGCGCGCAACGCGAACTTCAGGATCGAGATAGACGGCGGCATGGCCCCGGACACGATTGGCCAGGCAGTGCGGGCCGGAGTTGAGGTGCTGGTGGCCGGAAATGCCGTTTTTGGCAAGGGAAATCCCAGAGAGAACACGCAGCGCCTGCTGAAGCTGGCGACGGAAGCTACGCTGCAACGGGTGTGAAGGCGCGTGATCGTCTGCCTAAAGGCCCGCGATTCTCAAGCGAATCGCTAGACGTTGATACACATCGCGGGTCAGTCTTGACTAACCCACACTGAGGTAGGTAAATGGTGCGAAAAATTCTAGTTTCAACCGTGTTGGCCGGCGCAGTGCTGGTTTCCAGCGGATGCCATCATAAAGTGCAGAACCCTCTGGCCAATATTGATTCCAAGCAGCCGGATAAAACCCTGTTTGACCGCTCCATGGACTCCATGAAGAAGGCCCGTTATCAGGAAGCCAGGACGCTGCTTGAGACGTTGATCAACACGTATCCTGATTCCGAGTACATTGCGCGGGCCAAGCTGTCGCTGGGCGACGCCTGGTATAACGAAGGCGGCAAAGCGGCGTGGCAGCAGGCCGAATCGGAATACAAGGATTTCCAGACCTTTTTCCCCAACCTGCCGGAAGCTTCAGAGGCGCAGTTGAAGATTGCGTCAATGCACTATCGCGAAATGGAAAAGCCGGACCGCGATTACGCTGAGGCGCAACGCGCGTCCGACGAATACAAGTATCTGATCCAGACGTATCCTGACAGCCCGCTGGTCCCGCAGGCAAAACAGAAACTGCGCGAGGTGCAGGAAATCCTGGCTGAGCGGCAGTATCGTATCGCTCACTTTTATAATCTGCGCGACAATCTGGCGGCATCACAGGCACGGCTGCAATCGCTGACAGATTCTTATCCGCTCTACTCACGGTCCGATGAAGCGCTGTTTGAGCTGGGCAACATATACGAAAAAGAAGCTGCCGGCCTGAGGAAACAGAAGCTTCCGGAAGCGCAGAAAGAAAAGCTAGTGGCGCAATATGAAAAGAAGGCGATTGATGCTTACTCGAAAATCATCACGCGTTATCCGGCAACGGACCGGGTGGGCGACGCCAAAAGGCGATTGGAAGCGTTGAAAGCTCCCGTCCCGGAGCCTACGGCGGAAGCGCTGGCGGAAAGCAAGGCGGAAGAATCCAGCCGGGAGAAACAGAAGCTGATAGCCAGAGTGACCGGGAACTTCAAGAAGCATCCAGACGTTGCGCCCGCTACCAAGGTAGGCGAACCCAATCTCCAAGAGGAAACGGTTACAAGCGCACCCGAGCTGGTGAATGACTTGACCAGGCAGATGAACGGAACGCCGCCAAGCAACAACATTGGAATGCAGCCTGTGGGCACAGGAACAGGTACGCCAGGCGCGAATGAAAAGGTGCCAGGCAGCACGGATTCCACC
>JBARNL010000241.1:0-7521 GCA_049802955.1 Candidatus Angelobacter sp. | reverse complement strand
GTCCAAGGCCGATCATCACCAGAACGGACGGGTGCGTTTTGATCAAGAGTCTTGTTTCGGCCACGATCTCCGGGCCAAAGATGATGGTGAGAACAGAGAGCAGACCGAAGCGAACGAGACGTCCACTGATGATGGCCATGAGGAATGCGACAGGCTTCATCTCAAATACGCCGGCGGAAAAGACCAGCAGCTTAAAAGGGGTTGGTGGCGGGAGCATGGCCGGGACCATCAGCGCCAGAAATTCCTGACGCTCAAAGCGATCGCGAATGCGCTTGAGACGCGCTTCATCGATGCGCTTGAGCAGAAAGAGTTCGCCGCCGGCGCGTCCCAGGCCGTAAGGAATAAGGCTTCCCAGGGCCGAGCCTAACGATCCTGCAAGGCAATATATCCAGGCTTTATGCGGATTGGCATAGACATATCCCGCGACCAGCGGGTCCATGGGGACACCGAAAGCGGCGGAATCCAGAATGGAGATAATAAAAACGCCCCACGCCCCAAGAGTTTTAAGGGCAGCGAGCCAGGCAGTGTATTTGAGGAAAAATTTCGGGGCGGACAAGATTGTATTGTAAAGCGCTTCGCCGCACCTCTGGAAGGCGGGCAAACAGCTAGATTCCGGAGAGCTTTTGGGCATTTTGGCAACTCACCAGTTTTTTCGGTAGTGGATCAGTTTGAATTTAATAAGGCATTTATTAGGTGCTCAGGCACAAAATCCTTCGGTCCTACTCGCAAGCTGAAGAAAACGCTTGCTCGTTTACGGACCTCAGGATGACGAAATTTTAGTAGGAGTGAAATCGATTTCCAAACTGACCCACTACCGTTTTTTCACACGTTATCCCGACATGTCACAAACGAAACGCGCATTCATCAGCGTGTGAGCACGCCGGAGTGACCTTGCGGTTCCTGGCTGAAATCTAAACACAAGGTCCTTCGGTCCTATCTCGCCCACTCTGCCCATTCACGCCAAATCGGGCGAGAATGGGACCCGAAAGCGCGGGGTTCGCCTACGGATCCCAGGATGACGACATTGATGTGTAGCAGGGATTTTCGCGGCTTATTCAAAACTGATCACTGCCAAACAGATAGAATGGCTTTTGGAGGTTTCACAGAGATGTCTGCCCAGCAAATGCCCGCCACCCCGCCCAATCCTATCCAGATATTCAGCACAATCCAGGGATACCAACGCACGTTTGCCTTGAAAGCAGCAGTGGAGCTTGATCTGTTTACCGCAATCGCCAAAGGCAGCCGCACGGCGGCTGAGATCGCAAAAACCTGCAATGCGGCCGAGCGCGGCGTGCGCATTCTAAGCGATGCGCTGGTGGTAATGGGATTTCTAACCAAGACCGGCAATAATTATTCGTTAACATCTGACACGGCTTTCTTTCTCGACAGCCGCTCACCCGCATATCTGGGGCTGGCCTTGAAATTTCTGTTGCATCCAACGCAGCTGGCCCACTTTGAGCATCTGGGCGCAGCGGCAAAGAACGGCGGCTCATGCGATGAAGATAATGGCCTGGCCCCGAATGATCCAATCTGGATCGAGTTTGCCAAAGGCATGGCCCCAATTATGGTTCCGGCAGCGCAGGCAATGGCGGGCATGCTGGGTGGGGAACTCAGTTCCCGCCCGTCTGCCAAAATTCTGGATATTGCCGCCAGCCATGGCCTATTCGGCATTACGGTGGCGCAGAGGCTGCCCAAAGCACATATCTATGCGCTGGATTGGCCCAATGTGCTTGAAGTGGCAAAGGAAAATGCCGCAAAGCAGGGATTAGCCGATCGATATCACCTGCTGCCGGGCAGCGCTTTTGAGGTGGACTACGGGACGGGCTTTGACGCCATTCTGATCACCAATCTGCTGCATCATTTCGACCCTACCGAAAACGAAAAAATGCTGAAAAAAGCCCATGCGGCCCTCAACCCCGGCGGGCAGGTGATACTCTTAGAGTTTGTGCCCAACGATGATCGTGTTTCACCACCGATACCCGCAATGTTTAGCCTGACCATGCTTGGCAACACTCCGAAAGGAGACGCTTATACTCTGGCGGAATATGCCACGATGTGCCGCAACGCGGGTTTTGAGAATACGCGGATGGTTCCGCTGGAGCCGACGCCGGAGTCCCTGGTGGTGGCGAGAAAAGCTTTTTGAGTGGGTGGATCAGTTCATCCGAAGAGATCACTGGAGCGCGATTCGCAAGTGAATGGCTAGAGCCCGATACCTGATACCGGCAGTGGGTCAGAAAAACTGACCCACTGCCCTTTACACAGCATTTTTAGAGCAATTACACTAGCCGGTTTGACATGTATGCAGGAGAGAGCCTCTATGCCGGGAGTCGACGACAAAGTAAAACAGATTATTGTGGACCAGTTGGGAGTCGAGGCAGGAGACGTGACCGGGGCATCATCGTTTGTGGATGATCTTGGCGCCGACTCACTGGACCGCGTGGAATTGATTATGGCGCTGGAAGAAACTTTTGGCATCGAGATTCCGGATGAAGATGCGGAAAAGATTGTGACTGTCCAGAATGCGGTTGATTACGTCCAGAAGAATGCAAAGTCAATAAAGCAATAAAGCGCCGCGGGAGCTTTCAGCGCAATTTTTTGAGCACGCTTTTTGAAGCACACATTTTTTGAGCAAACATTTTTTGAGCAAACAAGAGAAGGAGACACTAAGCCTATGGCAGCAGCCGTTGAAGATAAAGTGAAACAAATTATTGTTGAGCAGCTGGGAGTGGACGAAGGCGAAGTTACGCCCAATGCCTCCTTTGTGGACGATCTGGGCGCGGATTCACTGGACACAGTGGAACTGGTGATGGCGTTTGAAGAAGCCTTTGATATTGAGATTCCGGACGAGGACGCGGAAAAGATCCGCACCGTAAAGGATGCCGTTGACTACATTGAAAAGCACGCGAAAGGCGGCAAGTGATTGGCCAGGCGGGTTGTTGTAACGGGCATGGGGCTGATCTGCGCGGTGGGGCAGACCAGCACCGAGGTCTGGCAGAACATTGTTGCCGGTAAAAGTGGCGTCAGCAAAATTACCCGGTTTGATACCACGCAGTTTGCCTGCCAGATTGCGGCGGAAGTCAAAGACTTTGACCCTCTAAAATACATCGAGAAAAAAGAAGTCAAAAAGATGGGGCGCTTCATCCACTTTGCCATGGCGGCGGCGGATGAAGCGATGAAGATGTCAGAGCTCAAGATCACGCCGGAAAACGCCACGCGCGTGGGCGTACACATTGGCTCAGGAGTGGGCGGCTTTGACGTGATTGAGCGCGAGCACGCAGAGCTGCTGAAAGGCGGCCCGCGCAAGATCTCTCCTTTCTTTATTCCGGCGGCGATTGTGAACCTTGCGGCCGGGCACGTGAGCATCCGCTATGGAGCTAAAGGGCCAAACGAGGCCACTGCCACGGCCTGCACCACCAGCGCACATGCGATTGGAGACGCTTACAAAATAATTCAGCGCTGTGACGCGGACGTGATGATTGCCGGCGGATCAGAAGCGGCCATTACCCCGATGGGCGTGGGCGGGTTTGCCGCTATGCGCGCGCTTTCCACCCGCAATGACGATCCCGCGACGGCCAGCCGGCCCTGGGACCGCGAGCGCGATGGCTTTGTGATTGGCGAGGGGGCGGGCATCCTGGTGCTGGAAGATTTAGAGTCCGCACAGAGGCGCGGCGCAAAGGTTCTGGCTGAGATCATCGGCTACGGCATGAGCGCCGATGCCTACCACATTACCCAGCCCGCAGAACAAGGCGAAGGCGGCTGGCGCGTGATGACCACCGCTATCCACGATGCGAAGCTCAGTCCATCCGATATTGATTACGTGAATGCCCACGGAACGTCCACGCCGATTGGCGACGCGCTGGAAACCATGGCCATTAAACGGACGTTTGGCGCTGACACCAAGATTCCCGTGAGCTCAACCAAGTCCATGACGGGCCATCTGCTGGGCGGCGCGGGTGGATTGGAAGCAGGCATTACGATCCTGGCGCTGCGCGACCAGGTCCTTCCGCCGACGATCAACCTGAGCAATCCTGATCCCCAATGCGACCTGGATTACGTGCCGAACGTGGCCCGAAAAGCGTCGCTGAATATTGCGCTTTCCAATTCATTTGGCTTTGGCGGAACAAACGGTTCGCTGATCTTTAAAAGATGGGAAGAGTAGAGAATCTCACCACTGATTTACACTGATGACACTGATAAAGCCAATCTGAATATATCTGGGCTTTGCAGTTGGTGATCTGTGATTGACCGCATATTGTTTTTTCGCCGCCATCTTTTTGTCCTAGTCTTTTCGCTGTCCGTATATTTTTCTGCAAGCGCCGCTCCGGCAACGAAATGGAGCGCGCAGTGGGAGCCTACCAAACTAGTCAATGGCTCGCCTGTAATCTTTCGCGTTACAGCTCCCCTTCAATTGGCTGAATTGCAGGGAAATTTCCTGGGACAGGAATTCTCGTTTCGTCCTAGCCAGGCATGCCATTGCTGGTATGCATTTGCCGGAGTGGGCCTGGAAACCAAGCCGGGCACATACACATTGCACGTCGAGGGGAAAAGTGAAAGCGGGAAAGGTGCCGCGATGAGTTACAGGGTGGCAGTGGGAGCAGCGCATTATCCAACCAGCGCGCTTAAAGTCGCGCCCGGATTTGTGGAGCCGCCCAAGGAAACGCTGGGCCGGATTGAAGAAGATCAGGCTGAAAAGAAAAAAGTTTTTTCCACTACTGCACCGGAGATCCTCTGGTCCGGGCGTTTTGAGCCACCGGCGGAAGCCGAAGTCTCCGGCGTGTTTGGATCGGCACGCGTGTTCAATGGCGTGAAGAAGAGCCAGCACAAGGGCCTGGATTTCCGCGTGTCAACGGGTACGCCGATTGTCGCCGCAAACAGCGGAACCGTGATTTTGGCCCGCCCGCTTTACTTTGAAGGCAATTGCGTGATGATCGATCATGGGCAGGGACTTCTGACGATGTACCTGCACCTCTCTGAATTCAAAGTGAAAGAGGGTGAGGCGGTGAAGAAAGGCCAGGTACTAGGGCTGAGCGGTGGAACGGGCAGGGCTACAGCGCCACACCTGCACTTTGCCGTGCGCTGGCGCGGTGAATATCTGGATCCGCGAACGCTGTTGGAACTGCGGCCTCCGGAGAAATAAGCGCAGCCAGTTTTTGGCGTCCACAGGCGATGTAAAGCCTGGGATAACTTATAGAATCCCGGGGAGCGGGAAAGAAATGAAAGACTTTTTGGCATTCCTGCCAATCTTGTCGATTGTGATCGCATTTACGGCGCTTTTTGTGTCGCTTCGGGATCGGTGGCCGCATCTCGAATTGCGAGCGCGCAAAGGCGATTGGTGCAAGCTGGATGAGACCGTGGATGGGAAAGAGTTGATCTTCAGGGGAATTATCGAGGTGTACAACATAAGCTCTCGGGCGAATGCGATTCATGGCTATGAATTCTGGTCGAAGCGAGAGGGCGACAACTGGGAAAAGATGGAGAGTGAGCGGTATGACGTTGAATCGTTTTCCAAGGGAATCGATGAGGTAAGCAACAAGACTCCGCTCACGTTGGCTCCATATTCGGGTTCAGAGGTGAGTATTATTGCGGTTGGAAAAATGCCGAAACCGAAGAATATGCAAGTTCGAATAGAGGTCGAGGATCTGTTCGAAAAGCGTTATCGAATTGAGGTAACTGCTACCCGGTAGGCTTCGCAAAAAGGCCGATCATCGGGGCCGGGCTTCGGAATATAGCTTCTTACCTGGAATCTTGTCGAGCCATTTTGAGAGCTTTTCAGCGATCTTCGGCTTGTTGTCAAAGATGAGTGCAGCCTCGGCACTTTGTTGTGCGGCGGGAATGGGCGGGAAGCCTATAAAGCAGTGTTTGTTGTCCACGACAGCAACATTAAAGCCCACAATTGGCCGTGGTACTTCGAGGATATGCAAAAAGAGCTGCTTTCCTATGAGCCCTCGACGCTCATATATTTCGAGGCGCTTATCATTTGCGGTCCAAAAAGCCTCGTCCGGATGGGATACGGCTATGGTGACATCGCACGTTACGCCGGAGTGCTGCGCTAAGAACGTGGCGAGCTGTTCGCCGAATTCTTCCGGGGCCGGGGCTGCCACTTCTACGATAAGCATTTTGATCGTATTTTGTGCTTCGGAAAAGAGGACTGCGACCTTCGTATAAATCGTCTTTTGCTTATCGATGAATACTATTCCTAATCGTTTCTGCATCTCACGGGAAATGCTGCGGATCTCATCTGCAAACAGACTAAGGTCTTTTGCGCTTTTCGACTCCAATAGTCGTTCGAACATGATGACAAGGCCGAGACCTGCGAGAAGATAGGTCGCGAAGCTCAGCAGCACACGATCCTCGAGTTTCTCTCCGAAGATAGCGTGATAGGCTTCGTAAATTGCTATGCAGAATGCGGCGACGGTATATAAGACGGTGTGGATGTTCCTGCGAAGGAAGCGAGTCATGGAAGCTCCTCAGAGTGGCTGTAATGCCGTCTGATTGGACTATTTAGTCTCGGCCCAGTGTTTCGGATAAGTCTACTCTCAGATGGGCAGCCGGGAAATGGTCTTACGAAGCCTGTGGTGGCGGCAACACCAACGTGTCTATCGACGTCTGAAGCTCAAGAAACATACGCATGACGGAGGTATCCGCGTGATCCGGTGAGCGGCCTAAGTTTCTTTTAACTTCATCTTTCGGGACAATTTTTCCGCTCGCAATCCTTGGCTCAGTCTAACTGATCCACTTCTGGAAAAACAAAAACGCAGCCCTTTGCGGGCCGCGCTTTTTTCGAGGGGAGCATTATCTGAGTCTACTGCTTTGGCGGAGTGCCTGAGCTGCCTTCTTTCTTGTGGTGCTCACCTTTTTCAGCTGCTCCGGCCGCGCAAGTATCACTGATGTGATCGATGGTTGCCACCTTGAAGTGGCGCTCGCCTTTTTCTTCCTTGCCTTTATTTTCAGAGCTTTCTTTTTCCCCGATATCGGTCCCATTTTTGGTCCAGGAGCCGTGCAAACGCACTTTGTGTCCGACGTGCTTGCTCAGATCGTCAAGGCCTCCGACTTCAACCTCTTTCTTTCCGCTTTTCAGTTCGTAAACACCTTCGTCATTTGGACCGCTGAGGCAGCCGGTAAGCGCTGCGCCTCCCGCGCCCTTTTTAGGCGAGGCCTTTTTGCCCATCGACTGGTCTCCGGCGCCTGCCTGAGCACTGCCAGTTGAGCCAGGGGTGCTGCCGGTCTGGGCCACGGACAGGAATGTGAACGCAAATACCTTCTTCATGTACCCTCCTTGAGTTTTGGATTGATCAACAGTGTTCCGCGTACATAGATCATCGCCAACCCTAATGGTGTTGCCATTGCAATGAAATATTTCAGGTCAAAATTGCAGCGCCCGCGCTAAACAGGGCCGGTAGAGGAGTTTGTTAGTTGTTCAATGGCGGTAATCACCCAGCACTCTAAAAAAGAGCGTGACCAAGATGGCCACGCTCAAAGTGAGAGAGGAGCATGAAAGAACGTTTCAGATGGAACCAGAGC
>JBARNL010000240.1:0-4145 GCA_049802955.1 Candidatus Angelobacter sp. | reverse complement strand
CAGTACTCTTGAAGGCTCAGGAAAGTGAGATATTGCTCGGTCTTTCAGGGGTTTCATTTTGAATGATTTCACAGGACTCGTAGCCTGGTGGCAATAGTCTCGAATCGCTTGATTGCTGATGAAAACTGTTATGATTCTGAACGTCTCAAGACTCGTCTTCTCGCCCGCACTACCCAACTTCCAGGAGATGCCCAGATGAGTAATGTTGCTGTCCCTGCTGCACCGCAGTCCCGCAGCTCAAACGGAGCGCAAATCAACCAAAGTTCCCATGCCCAAAAGAGAGGCCATCAGAGGATCAATAAAGTTGCTGTGCTGGGCGCTGGGACAATGGGTGCGCGCATTGCCGCCCACTTTGCCAATGCCGGCGTGCTCTGCGTTCTGCTCGATATTGTGACGCCCGACGCTGCACAAAGCACGGACAAAGCCGCGCGCAGAAAGCTTGTAGCGGGAGGACTGGACGCGGCCGTCAAGTCCAAGCCCGCCGCATTCTTTGAAAAAGGTCTGGAGCGGCTGATCACGATCGGCACATTTGATGACGACATGAAGCTGCTTGCCGACGTTGACTGGATTATTGAAGCCGTGGCTGAAAACCTGGAGATAAAGCGTGGGCTGCTGAAGAAAGTGGAAGCCGTACGGAAGCCCGGCAGCATTGTTACCACTAACACCAGCGGCTTGCCGGTGGCCAGCATTGCGCAGGGCTTCAGCGAGGATTTTCGGCGTCATTGGTTTGGCACGCACTTCTTCAATCCGCCGCGCTACATGCGCCTGCTGGAAATTATTCCCACGCCGGAAACCGACCCCGCTGCCATTGAGACCGTTGCGCATTTCTGTGATGTACGCATGGGCAAGGGAATTGTCACGGCTAAAGACACGCCGAACTTCATTGCGAACCGCATCGGGACATTTGCTGGGCTAAATGTCTTTCGCATCATGCAGGAGATGGACCTGACGATTGAAGAAGTGGACGCGCTCACTTCAAGCGGCGGCTGGACCAAAGCTCCCACTTTCCGCACTATCGATCTGGTGGGGCTCGACGTGCTGGGCAGCGTGGTTACCAACTTCAGCAAAAACGTGCAGGACGAGCGCTCTGATCTGAAGCTGCCGGATTTCTTTAAGCAGATGCTGGAAAAAAAACTGCTGGGCGACAAGGTGAAATCCGGTTTCTATAAGAAGGTCAAAGGCCCGAAGGGAGAAGAGCGCCAGGCCATCGACTGGAAAACGCTTGAGTATCACCCAACGAAGAAAGCCAAGTTTCCCGCGCTGGAGATGGCCAAGAACATTGAAGACACGGGCGAGCGTCTGCGCACGATTCTGGCGGGCGATCCGAGGGACAAAGCTACGCAGTTTATCTGGACCACGCTCAGCGATCTGTGGACTTACTCCGCCAATCGTATTCCAGAAATCGCTGACACGGTCGTCGAGATCGATGCCGCAATGCGCATGGGCTTTAATTGGGAGATTGGCCCGTTTGAGATTTGGGACCTGGCGGGCGTAGAGCAGACTGTTGCACGTATGAAGAAGGAAGGCAGGCCGGTGGCGGCGAACGCCGAGAAGTTGCTGGCTTCTGGCGCAAAGACCTGGTACAAGGACGATCCTTCCTCGCCTTCCGGCCACGCTTATTTCGATCTGCGCACAGGCAAGTACCATCCGGTAAAAGTAGCGGAAGGCGTGTGGTCAGTCTCGACGGCCAAGAAATCCAACGGCGTGGTCAAGAAGAATGCCGGTGCTTCGCTCATCGATTTGGGCGATGGCGTTGGCTGCATTGAATTTCATTCCAAGATGAACGCGCTGGGCGGCGACATTGTTCAGATGGTAACGCAGTCACTCAAGACCGGCGGCATTGGCGACCAGTTTGAAGCGTTTGTGATCACCGGCGACTCGGCGAATTTTTCCGTAGGCGCAAACCTGATGATGCTGATGCTGGCCATACAGGAAGAAGAGTGGGACGAAGTTGATATCGCCATTAAGCAGTTCCAGGGCATGACGCAGGCCATCAAGTTCTGCTCGCGTCCAGTGGTCACGGCATCTTTCGGCATGACGCTGGGCGGCGGCTGCGAAATCAATCTGCACTCTGCGGCGCGGCAACCGCACTCCGAACTTTATATGGGATTGGTGGAAGTCGGCGTCGGATTGCTGCCCGGTGGCGGCGGCTGCAAGGAGATGTTGCTACGCGCGCTGGATAACGCTAAGGCAGTGCGGCCTGTCGGCCGCGGCGAGTCAGTTGAAGTGATGGAAGGCATGAAGCGAATCTTTGAGACCATCGCCATGGCCAAGGTTTCCACTTCAGCATATGAAGCACGAGCCTTGGGATTCCTCTCCGAGGGCGACGTGATTTCGATGAATCGTGAGCGCATCCTGGCTGACGCAAAAGATCGCGCACTGGAGTTGGCACGCGCCGGATATCGCGCGCCCGTACCGCGCACGGATATCCCAGCACCGGGCGAAAATGTGCTGGCGACTTTGCGCCTGGGAATCCATCTAATGAAGCAGGCGGAATATATCAGCGACCATGATGTGAAAGTCGCGACAAAGGTAGCCGAGGTGATCTGCGGCGGCAACGTGACGCCGGGAACGCCAGTCAGCGAGCAGTACATTCTTGACCTGGAGCGCGAAGGGTTTAAGTCGCTCTGTGGAGAGAAGAAAACCCAGGAACGCATTCAGTTTACGTTGAAGACCGGCAAGCCGCTGAGGAACTAGTGAAAAAACGCGGACTTGTCATCTTGGCTGTGGTGGTCTTGCTGGGAGCGTGGCTAATGGTTGTTGGCTATGAGTTCCTGGAAAAAGAGAATGCCCGTTTTCAAAAGAACGTGAAAGCGGCCAAAGAAGAGCAGCAGCGTTGCGCGGCGCGAAACTCGAAATATCGAAGCTACGATCAGTTTCGTACCAGTATCAGGGTCCCGTACACGAGTGATCTTTCGCTGGAACGCTGGATGCACCAGTACGACACAGTGCGTGCAGGTATGAGCGAATCAGAAGTTGAGATCATTCTGGGCGCTCCGGATTACGCGCGGTGTGATGTCAGCAAGAAGGGTGATAAGTTTGTGGGATCAACCTGGATGTATGCGGCGGCCGTTCCGCAGGACGTTGCGAATGACAGCCAGAACAGCGGAATTCAGATTGTCTTTGGGCCCGACGGCAAGCTGACGGACAAAAACGCGATGAACATGCAGACGAAACCGAGTCCAACGCCGACGGCGGCTGTAACGCCGAATGCATCAGCAACTCCGGTGTCGGCAGGATCGCCTTCATCGTCGGGAACGCCGGGGCAAGATGCTACGCCATCGATGACTGCGACGCCGAGTTCAGATGCAGCACCTAGCGCGACGCCAGCAACCGCGCCGCAACAAGCAATTCCGTCGCCGACGGCAACGCCGTCTCCGACGCCGCAGTAAAAGATTATGCGCAGGCGAGCGCGCCTGCGGTCCACGAGGATGAGCGCCGGAGGCGCGACCACAGGTTAGCCCACCCTGAGGCGAGCGAATGCGAAGCCGGAAGGGTGGGTAGGATGCAAGATGAATTTGATCTCTCTAGGGGCGGCACAGTTTAAATGAAATATTTGGTTATTTACGAGAAGTCTTGCAGTGGTTGGGGAGCCTACGTTCCCGACTTACCCGGGCTGGGCGTCGCCGGTGCAACGCTGGACGAGGTAAAACAGTTGATCCGTGAAGCCATGGATTTCCATCTTGAAGGCATGAGGGAACACGGCGATCAGATTCCGGAGCCGAGCGTTGTGACGGAATATGTTTCGGTGAGTTGAGATTTGGCGCAGGCGAGGTCGCTTGCGGTCCGCAATTATTTTGCAAGAGCCAAAGGCCAATGGCTAAGAACTAATGGCTAATAGTTAGGAGCTGTTTTTTATGCGAGAAGTCGTTATAGCAAGTTCAGTTCGTACTGCGGTCGGAAAATCAGGTAAAGGCACCTTGCGCGCGACGCGTCCGGACGACCTGGCCGCCGTGGCCATCAAAGGGGCGCTGGATTGTATCCCACAGCTCGATAAAAAAGAGATTGAAGACGTGATCATCGGCTGCGCTACGCCGGAAGCCGAGCAGGGCATGAACGTGGCCCGCATTGCGTCGTTGCGTGCGGGCTTGCCGGTGGAAGTTTCTGCGATGACCATCAACCGCTTTTGCTCGTCGGGTTTGCAG
>JBARNL010000239.1:0-9219 GCA_049802955.1 Candidatus Angelobacter sp. | reverse complement strand
GTTTTATCTCAGAAGCGCGGAAGGGTACAAGCTGGCGCTGCATGAAAAGTATGCCTCACTTCATCCTATGAAAATCGTCAAACAAGGCATGCCTTCTCTTACGGGGCAGTTTGAAATCAGCTCATTGAAGATGGAAACCACCATTTATGACTGGGATGGCAAAGCATATAAGCCCAGCCTGTGCGCGACGGTAATTAAAGGAAAGAAGGTGCCATCGATTACGCGGCACCCGTGCAAAGCACTTTCGCAATGAATGAATGTTTGCGCCGGTTTTCTGGCGGAGTGCAAATTAAGCTCTTGAGGAAAAAATGCTCTTATTGAAAAAGCCTGTCTTAATTATTTTTGTTTTTCTGCCGCTGCTAGCTGGCGCTCAGCGATTGCCTTATGGGCTGAGCGCAAAGCACTATGCCCTGACCTTTGCGCCGGACTTGCAGAAAGCCCTCTTCAGCGGAGACGAGACACTCGACGTCGAAGTAAACAAGGCTGGTAACGAGTTCACGCTGAACTCTGCCGAACTGGAATTCCAGGAAGCCACGATCACGCAAGACAACAAGACCCAGGTGGCGAAATGGAGCTTTGCTCCGGAAAAGGAACAGGTCACGCTCACGGTTGCCGATCCGCTGGAGCCGGGGCCGGCGGCTATCCATATTAAATACACCGGTATTTTGAATGACAAGTTGCGCGGATTTTACCTGGCCCACACGAAGGAACGAAATTACGCGACCACACAATTTGAATCGACGGACGCGCGCCGCGCATTTCCGTCATTGGACGAACCCGCTTACAAGGCGACCTTCGACATTACGCTGATCGCGAACAAAGGCGATACCGCAATTTCCAACAGCGTTATATCTTCCGATACGCCGGGTCCGGGAGAAGGAAAACATACGATCACCTTTGCCACCACACCTAAGATGTCCACATATCTGGTGGCAATGGCGGTGGGCGATTTTGAATGTATTGAAGGCTCGGCCGACAATACTCCCATTCGGGTGTGTGGAACTCCGGATAAAAAGCCCTTGAGCGCAGCCGCGCTCCGCTATGCCACTGAGATACTGAAGTTTTACAACCAGTATTACGGTATCCCATATCCGTTTGGAAAGCTGGACATTGTAGGCGTGCCTGATTTTGAGGCCGGGGCCATGGAAAATACGGCAGCGATTTTCTATCGCGAATCTCTGCTGTTTATCGACGACAAAAATTCCTCGGTGGAGTCGCACCAGGCCGTATTTGAAGTGCTGGCGCATGAGATGGCGCACCAGTGGTTCGGCGATCTGGTGACAATGAAGTGGTGGGACAACATCTGGCTGAATGAAGGCTTTGCCACGTGGATGGCGCTTAAGCCATCGCAGGCGTTGCATCCGGAATGGAATGCGATGCTGGATGCGGTGCAGGCCACGGACACCGCCCTTACGCTGGACGCGCTGGTGAACACACATCCAATTCGCGCCAAAGCGGAAACGCCGGAGGAAATTAACGAACTCTTCGATCCCATTTCCTATGAAAAAGCAGCCGCGGTCCTGCGCATGATTGAGGCGTATGTCAGCCCAGATGTTTTCCGTCGCGGGGTGAACGTGTACTTGCGCAGGTTTCTCTATAGCAATGCCACGGCGGAAGATTTCTGGACGGCGCTGACCGCGGCGTCAGGGCGTCCCGTGGACAAAATCATGCCGACATTTGTGGACCAGGCGGGCGAGCCGCTGTTGACGGTGAAATCGGCGTGCCTGAATCCGGCTGCGCAGAAAGCGCCGGTAGCGCGCAGAGGAAAACGGTCGCGGCGACGCGGACCTATCAAGCCGAACCCAACCACGCAAGTCACCGTGTCCCAACAGCGCTTCTGGGCCAATCCAGCGGACGCACCCAAAAAGGACCAGATATGGATGGCGCCGCTTTGTGTGAAATCAGGCGCTGCAAAACCGTTTTGCCAGATCCTGAGCCAGAAAGAACAAACGCTGCCGCTTGCCGGATGTTCAGCGTGGGTTTTTGTGAATAGCAGCGCTGCCGGCTATTACCGCACACAATATGATCAGGCTGACTTGCAGAAGCTGATCGCCGTGGCCGGAACGGAATTGACGACAGCGGAACGTATTTCACTTCTGCGCGATCAGGCCGCGCTCGTCGGCTCCGGACAGCAAAGCATGGCCACGTATCTGGATTTAATTTCAGGCATAAACCAGGACGCGCAACGCGAGATTGTAGAAAGCTACTTGCCAACGTTGGATTATGTGAACAGCTACTTGCTCACCGGCACCGATGCGACATCGTTTCGCGCCTGGGTGCGCTCCAACTTTGGGCCAATGTTAATGAAGATCGGCTGGACGCCCGCTGCGAATGAAAGCGCTGACGTACATACCCTGCGCGGCAATCTGATTCATATTCTTGGCATGATCGGGGAAGATCCGGAGACGATCCGGCAGGCCACGAGCCTGGCTCAACAATACCTGAAAGACCCGAATTCAGTGGACCCCAGCATCGCCAAAGATGTGCTGGAAGTGGCGGCGCGCTTTGGCAATGAAGAACTTTTCCAGCAGTATGTGAGTGCAATGGGCCGGATGCGTTCGCCCGAGCAGTTTTACAATGTAGGCGGAGCGCTCGCGGAATTTCGCGATCCAAAAATCGTGGATAAAGTCCTGGAGCTTGCCGTGTCCGATGAAGTCCGCAACCAGGACGCGGCGGGCCTGATATCCAGGGTGCTCGGCAATTCCGACAATCAGAAAACAGCCTGGGATTGGATAAAGGCGCATTGGCCCGCGGTGGAAAAGAAAATCACCATGTCGAGCGGCACGGAAATTGTGGGATCGACAAGAAAATTCTGCAGTGCGGAGATGAAGGATGATGTCCAGCAGTTTTTCACCGAACACAAGGTGCCTTCAGCGGAGCGGGCACTAAAGCAGTCGCGAGAAGATATTGAAGGCTGCGTGAAGCGGCGTCCGCGATTGCAAACGGAGCTGGCGCAATGGCTACAGCAGCATTCAGGAGCAGGCAAGGCAGGAAGCCGGTGAAGAGCATTTGGTAATTGAGTAATTGGGTAAGGTAATAATTGGTAAGGCAAAACCTGCAGAATTGTGAGGCGCGGTTTCGTTCGAGTCTCTACGTTAAGCTTAATCCTGGAACAATGCTTGGGATCGTGAAAAGCGCTTATCTGCTAACGCTGCGGGAGATCATAGTCAATAATCACGTTACCCCAGCGCTTATCGCTCTTTCTCACCAGAGCGGGGCTGCAATGCGGGCATGCAATGCCCAGTCTAGCGGGTGATGTCCAATGGAGCGTAACACCTGAGCTGGCGGCGTCCTGTTCCAGCACAAAGATTTCACCTTCCGTCGCCGAGCCGGAGAAAAAGCCTGGGTTGAGATCTTTTCCGGCAGGACGAAGATTCACATGAGTAAAGAATGGAGCTTCAGTGCCGCAACGCCGTTCCATCACGGTGGCCGTCCATTGCCGACTCTGGTCAGTTGATTCCGCCACCACGCGGTCAGAACACTGTGGCCGGGTGTGCAGGTAAACAACCGTCAGCACGGCAAACATCACCAACAACATGCCGCCATAAACAAACGAGCCGTAGATCATCTTGCGGGCGAATGGGTCCATGGATTAGTGGCCCGCCGCGTGGTCAATTCGCGACCTGATTTCGCGCCAAAGCTCGGCGCGGCCATCGCCGGTTTTGGCCGAATAGGGGAGTAGAGTGTCAATTCCGTGATCGCGGGCTAGCGCAGCCAAAGCGCCGCGCAATTTGTTGCTGGAAAGCTTATCCGCTTTGGTGGCGACGACCAGAAAATCGCGTCCGGCGCTACGCAGGAAATCGATCAGATGCCGGTCAGGCGGCTGCGCGGGGATATTGCAATCAATCAACACGATGGAAAGCGCCAGCGCCTCACGCTCCTGCAGGTAAGGCTCAATGAACTTAGGCCATTCGGCAGAGATTTCCTTTGAAAGTTTGGCGTAGCCATAGCCGGGCAAATCAACCAGCAGGCTCTCAGGATGCGGCTGATTGGCCTTGGCGTAAAGACCGAAAAAGTTGATGGTGCGAGTCCGGCCAGGAGTGGAGCTGATATGCGCAATCTTCTGGCCCAGCAGGGAATTGATGAGGCTGGATTTACCTACGTTGGAACGCCCAAGAAAAGCGAACTCCGGTGGGCCTTCAGGAGGAAAGAATTTGGGGTCGGCAGCGGAGGTAAGAAATTTGGCGATGACAGGTTTCATTCGGTAACAAACAGTGTAGCCAAAAAGCAAACCGCCCGACGCACATGCACTCGAGCGGTTTGGAGCCAACGAACAGAATTACAGATAGCGTTCGCGCGATATCTCCGGTTGCACGGCTGGCGCTGGGATCGTCTGTGCGCCTTCTTCGGGAAAATCCGGGAGCGGCGTTTCCAGGGCGATCTTCAGAACCTGGTCCATGTTTTCCACGAAGTGGACCTTCATCTGCCCGCGAATATTTTCCGGAACGTCGGCAAGGTCTTTTTCGTTTTCCTTCGGGATAATCGCTTCTTTGATTCCGGCGCGCAGGGCGGCGAGCAGTTTTTCTTTCAATCCGCCGATAGGCAGCACCTTGCCGCGCAACGTAATTTCGCCCGTCATGGCGATATCGCGGCGCACTGGGATCTTGCTCAACGCGCTGGAAATCGCAGTGGCCATGGTGATGCCGGCAGAAGGCCCGTCTTTGGGAATGGCGCCTTCCGGCACATGAATGTGAATATCGAAGTTGCGGTAAAAGTCCTTGGGGATACCGAGCCGCAAAGCGCGTGAACGCACATAAGACATAGCCGCATGCGCCGACTCCTGCATTACGTCGCCCAACTGGCCGGTGATGGTGAGTTTGCCTTTGCCGTCCACGATTGCGACTTCAATGCTCAGAATCGAGCCGCCGACCTCGGTCCACGCCAGTCCGGTGACCAAGCCGACTTCGCTCTTTTCATTAGCCAGCGTGTCACGGAACTTGGTGACGCCCAGGAACTCATTGACCTTCTCTGCGGTCAAAGCAACGGTATAGGTGGGATCTTTCACCACTTTGCGCGCCACCTTGCGAGAGATGTTGCCGATTTCGCGCTCAAGGTTGCGGACGCCGGCTTCACGCGTGTATGAACGGATGATCTCGCGCAGAGCGTCATCGCCGAATGTAAGCTGCTGTTCCGTGAGTCCGGTGGCTTCACGCTGCTTGCGCACCAGAAACTGTTTGGCGATCTCAACTTTTTCCAGCTCGGTATAGCCGTGCAGCCGCAGGACTTCCATGCGGTCCTGCAACGCGGCGGGGATGGTGTGCAGCACGTTGGCCGTGGCGACGAAGAAAACCTGAGACAGATCGTATTCCACGTCAAGATAGTGGTCCTGGAACATCCAGTTCTGCTCGGGATCAAGCACTTCCAGCAGCGCCGACGACGGATCGCCGCGGAAGTCAGAAGCCATCTTGTCCACTTCATCCAGCATAAACACCGGATTCTTTGTGCCGGCTTTCTTCATCATCTGGATAATCTGGCCCGGCAACGCGCCGATATATGTGCGACGATGTCCGCGAATTTCAGCTTCATCGCGCACGCCGCCCAGTGACATGCGGACAAACTTGCGGCCCGTAGCTTTCGCTATTGACATGCCCAGCGACGTTTTGCCAACGCCCGGAGGGCCAACAAAGCAGAGGATCGAGCCCTTGGGATTCTTCACTAACTGGCGAACGGCGAGGAACTCAAGGATGCGGTCTTTAATCTTCTCCAGGCCGTAGTGGTCCTGGTTCAGGATTTTTTCCGCATGCTCAATGTTGCGGATCTCTTTTGATTTCTTCTTCCATGGCACAGCCAGCAGCCAGTCCAGGTAATTGCGCGAGACGGTGGACTCGGCCGACATGGGCGGCATGGCTTCCAGCTTTTTTAATTCCTGGATCGCCTTCTCATGGACTTCCTTGGGCATGCCAGCGGTGTCAATCTTCTTTTTCAGCTCGTCAAACTCGCTTTTTTCGCCGCGCCCAAGCTCTTTCTGGATCGCCTTGATCTTCTCGTTCAGGTAATACTCTTTTTGCGCGCGCTCCATCTGGCGCTTTACCCGCGTCTGGATGGTGCGGTCCATATTCAGTTTTTCAATCTCAATATCCAGCACGTCGGCAATGCGGTTGAGCCGCTCCACCGGATCAAAAATATCCAGCAACTCCTGCTTTTCTTCAATGGAAAGTTGCAGGTTCTGGGCAATGGTATCGCTCAGCTTGGCCGGATCGGTCATGCCGGTAATGATTACGGGCTCAAGATTGAGCGATTGGCAGAGCTTTACGTACTGATCAAAAAGATTGTGGACCCGCTGCATGGCCGATGCCAGCGCCTTGGTGGGATCGGGAGGATACTTCACCGTGCGGACTTCAGCTTCAAAATAGCCTTCAACATTGGTGAGCTTCAGGATTTTACCGCGCTCCACGCCTTCCACCAGCACCTTAATATTGCCGTCCGGCAGCTTCAGGTTCTGGACGATATTGGCAATCGTTCCCACCTGGTAAATCTCATGCGGCTTGGGCTCGTCAATGCTCGCGTCATGCTGGGTGGCCAGAAATATCTTGCGGTCAGAGGCCAGAGCTTCTTCCAGGGCACGCACACTGGACTCGCGGCCCACGATAAACGGGGTCATCATATACGGGAAGATGACCACATCGCGTATGGGCATCATCGGGAGCTTGCGAGTTTCGAATTTTTCCTTAATTTGGGTCACTGATTCGCCTTTTTCTATCGGATTACAAAGATGGTTTCCGCCATCTTCCTACTATTTAAGAATATCACGCATGGCAAGTGGCCGTGGTGAGCGTGTTTCTGCCCGATTTCGGAAATTCTGGTGAGTGGAATCAATGGTTTACCAAGAGAAGCTTCCGTTATGGACTCGGTTTCCTATGTCTCGATTTCCAGAGTGTCTCGTGTGGCCATCTTCCGATCTCCTAATCTTCGATGTCTTGAACTCCGATGTGCCTGCCCTTGCTATCCAGCTCTCGCTACGTCTCCAATCTGACGGATTTCCGTTGTCCCGGCCTGCTAATTTCCGCTGTTCCGATTTTCCCGATATTCGATCGCCCGATGTCACGATCCCTGCCTACCCTCCCATTCATCCCACTGCATGCCAAAGTCATCGGTACGAATATACTCGGTGAATCCACCTGCCAAGTGGATAATGGTGGCTACCTCATGTCTGGTAGCGAGAAACACTCCACCTTGCGATTGGTTGTTGCCGTGTTTGTGAGTCTACTCACGAGCGGCACCATCGCGCTATTTACGCGCTCTAGCCTTCTCCGAGCAACACGGTGGGGATGGGTGGTTTTCGTTTTCTATCTCACATGGGAGATTATCTACAGCGATTCAGGCAAAAGATATGCTCTCAAATTTCGCGGCTTATACGGGGGAATCCCTGCCATGTCCTACATCCTAGTGGCCTTATCTTTTGCTGCTCTCGGATGGCTGTTCTGGCTAGGAATTAACAAAATATATGCACTAGCCGAGCCGCCGAATACCACGGCGTCCGTCAAACAAACACCCACGCCTACAGCCACACCCACTCCACTGTCACTTGATGAATTGGCCGCCGCAATAGCAGCTAAAATGCCATCTCCTCCATACCGTTCGCCCGAGCGCCACACTACCCCTCCAACGCCAATCACCAAAGCGGCTCGGATTGGTACAGGCCCAGACGCCTACAAAGATATAAATGACGCTCAGGTCGGACAATGGGCCATGGAAGAGGCGGATAAAATTTCAGACATGGCCAAGAAGTGCATTGACGATATGGCAGCCGCAGCAAGCAGGCACGAAAGCATTCACGGGCCACAATTCTTTTTCACAAATGACTTCAAGAGCTGCTGCGCGAAAGACGTGATTGAACTGCGCACTGAGATATTTAATAGGCTCGGGCCTCCCGCGAAAGACCCAGAAGAGGAATCCAATTTTTCTCTACTAATGATGGACTTGAATGATCCTCGAATAACGAGAATTAACCCGCAAGCGGTTTACTTTTATGCTCCCTATCTCAAAAAATTCGGCGTCAGGTTAAAGCGACGAGAGATTCCTAGGGCCGCCACAAAGGACTTAAAATTCACCGAAGTATCAGTCCAGCCTGAAGCAAATTACAGTTACAGGATATTGATCTCCATTGAAAGTGAGGCGATAGTGCGCGGTGGCTATATAGTTGTGGAGTTTGATGGCCAGCCAGCAGCGATGGCCTGTGATTTTGAAGGTAGCGCATACTTGATAGATGCGAAGTTTATAGAAAACCAAGAGTTGAAAGAATACATCGAGAAGCGCCATCAAATGAGAATGTATGGAATTACCATCGGCAAGAATCCACTGATTCATGGGAAGCCAATCCATGTGGTAGCGAGTGGAGTTTCTTCCGCACCGTTTCACGTCAGGCACGTAATGCTTTTTGATGAATAAAGGCGCTTTATGAGTTAAGACAAAAGTACGGAATTTGAAAAATTCGACAGGGTAATGAGCGGGCTGCTTGCGGTTCCCTACAAAGAACTGCAAGAGAAGCTGCGGAAGCATCGCAAGAAGAAGCCCGCAAGAAGCGGACTAAGAATAGGGCAAATCAAAGCAGCGAATCCGGCCCTTTCTGCGATTCTGGCGGCGCGGGGGTAAAGTCTCTAAAACGCCTCGGGCTGGGTTTCCTCCGTTCCCTTGCCTGTTAACTGCTGCGCGTTTGAATAGGAAATTTGGAGCGCCGTAGGCGCGGTACTTCGTTCACATCAATCCTGACAGTGGCCTAGTGCTTTGGTTGTGAATTGGAGTTCAATTGCACAATGGCGTGTTGCAGTAAATTGAGCCCAACCGTCCATCGGCGCACTGGGTCGTGGTCACTGTCCCCGAAGCCGGTCACATATATTGTCAGGCAGAAGGCGGTGACGGAAGCGCTAGCCATTTCCCAGTGGGCTTTACGTTCCAACTGAGCATTACTCTTTTTTCCAGATGGCCTTATACGGCTTTTTGCCGGCGGCTCAGGACGATTAGTAGAGACAAACTGTTGATGGTAATAACAGTGGCGAATTACCAGTTCAACCGTTGCGGCGATTTCAGGGGCGTGACCAAGCAGACGGCAAAGCTCTTTAGCAAACGCTTCATTTTTTTCAAATGAGCAACGATCTATTTCGTCCACAAAGATCAGGTCAACATAAGAAACAAATTTTCGGTCGCCGAAGATCCGTTCTTCCAGAGTGACCTCACTGCTCGACCATGTATCGCACTTGGCTGTGGCCAGCGGGAATCCAG
>JBARNL010000238.1:0-1503 GCA_049802955.1 Candidatus Angelobacter sp. | reverse complement strand
CACGGGAGCCTTAAAGCCTTCAGGCAAGCCGCGAATAAAATCAGCCACGTTCACGTTTTCAGCGGCGGTCTCAATGTCTTCGTCGGTAATCCAGGCCGTGCCCAGGCGGATATTATTTTCAATGGTGCCGGTAAAGAGGAACGGATCTTGCAGCACCACGCCAAAACGGCGGCGCAGGTCGTTCAAATCCATCTGCCGGATATCGACGCCGTCTATGCGGATTGTGCCCTTTTGGATATCGTAGAACCGCATGAGCAGCGAGATGATTGTCGTCTTACCCGCGCCTGTGTGCCCGACAATCGCCACGGTCTCACCGGGTTCAATGGTGAATGACACGTCGCGCAGGATCCAGTCATAGGTTTCAGCGCTCGATTTAGTGTTGGCGTCAATCTCACCATGGCCGTTGGAGGCGGCTTTCATCGCCGTATGGGCGTCATCGTCGGTTCCAACCGTGCGGTAGGCGAACCAGACATGGTCAAACTCAATGCGGCCCGCGCCTTCAGCCTTCTGCGGCAGAGCAGGCGAAGTGATGTCAATAGGTGTATCCAGCAGTTTGAAAACGCGCTCACTGGAGGCCATTGCGCTCTGGAGAATATTGTATTTGTCGCTCAGGTCCTGGATCGGGCGGAAGAAGCGTTGCGCATACTGCATGAATGCGGTCAGCACGCCGATGGTCACCGCGCTGCGCAGCACGCCGAATCCGCCGAAATAAATCACCATGGCTATGGCGATGCTGGAAAGAATTTCCACCACCGGATAGTAAAGCGCGTAGGCCCAAATCGCGTCTTTATAAGCGTCCATGTGCTGGGCGTTGACGCGGTCAAAACTGCTGTACGCGCGCTTTTCACGGTTGAAAAGCTGAAGCACCATCATGCCCGTGACGTGCTCCTGCAAGTAAGCGTTGATGCGCGCGATGGCGGTGCGAATGCGGCGGTAAGAATCGCGCACGGATTTGCGGAAAACCATGGTGGCCCAGAAAATCAACGGCAGCACGGCAAAGGTGATCAGCGCCAGCCACCAGTTCATCCCCAGCATGATGAGGACAATCCCGCCGAGTACAAAAATATCTTCAAAAATCGCAACCACGCCGGAGGTAAACATTTCATTCAGCGCGTCCACGTCCGTAGTGACGCGCGTTACCAACCGGCCTACGGGATTGCGATCAAAGAAGCCGATGTGCATGTGCTGCAAGTGGCGGAAGATCTGGCTGCGCAGATCGAACATGACTTTCAGTCCGGTCCACTGCATTAAGTAAGTTTGGGTATATTCCAGTCCAAAACTGATCAGCAGCAAAAGGAGATAACAGAAGCCCAGTTGCGCGATGCCAACCAGCGGTCGCGAGCTGAGAAAGCGGTCAAAGATGCTGTGATTTTGCGCGCTGGCGGAGGAAAGATATTTGTCGATTGCGGTCTTGGTGAGGAAAGGCCCCAGCACGTCCGCGCCGGCCTTAAGGATGATGGATGCCAGCGCAACCACCACCTGCCATTTATACGGCCGCAAATA
>JBARNL010000237.1:0-7916 GCA_049802955.1 Candidatus Angelobacter sp. | reverse complement strand
ACCTATCCGCCTGAGGTTCTCAAGAGACTCCGTACCTCCTTATATCCCTGGGTTGACGACGAGTACGACAAGATACCTGTCGAGCAGGCGGTCATGGGCGACTCCAAACTCTCCGGCACAATCTTGCGGCTGCCCATGATCTATGGGCCGGGCGATCCCGTTCACCGCTTTCACCCTGTTTTGAAACGAATGGATGACGGCCGCCGCCAAATCATCTTTGCCGATGACGTAGCTCCGTTGCGCACTCCTCGCGGCTATGTGGAAGATGTAGGCGTGGCCATCGCGCTGGCTGCCGCCTCGCCGCAAGCAACCGGGCGCGTGTACAACGTTTGCGAAGCAGAGTCTTTCGGCGAACTCGATTGGGCCCGCAAAATTGCTGCCGCCACCGGGTGGAACGGTGAGTTCGTGGTCTTGCCGCATGACCGAGCACCGAAACATCTTCATTGGCCCGGTAATACCGCGCAGCATGTGGTGGCGTCATCTCAGCGTATCCGCAAAGAGCTAGGCTATCGCGAGCTTTTGCCGCGTGAGGAAGCCATGCGCCGCACCATTGAATGGGAAAGGGCATATCCGCCGGTCCAGCCACTCTCGCAGTTTAATTACGAAGCTGAAGACGGTGCGCTCAGCCAATTTGAAACGAGCGCCTAACTGATCGAATACACAAGAGCGGAAGGATCGCAAGCTGGTCCCGCAGACAGCCGGTAATCAACTGCGCTGGTAAAGCGCTTTTACTGTACCACGAGCGGGACATTGAGACTATGCGGCGTTCCTGGCGACGGGGTAGCGGTAATTACCAGGCTGTTTGATCCCGTTGCTCCGGTGCCGCTGCTGCCTCCACAGGAAATGATGAAGATGCCCATTACAAGGAGCGCCGCAATTGCCGTGAAGCGCGCAACGTTCCTCCGGCCTTTCCGCACCAACACAATGCCGAGTGCGAAAGCAGCCATCCACCAAAGGTTGCGTGTCCCACGAAAAAGCAAAGCAGATTTGGCCGGAACCGACACTGTAACCATAATTTTTTCGCGCGTCGGTCCAAAGCTACCGGTCAAAGAGGTGGAAGTGTCGGAAAGACCGCACGATGTCCCGGTGGGGCCGCCCGTGCATTGAACAGTGACATTGGTGTTTGTCGAGCTCGCCCCTGCCAGAAGCCATATCGGGAACGTGGCGCTGCTTCCTGCTGCCACGCTAACACTAGAAGCCGTGTTGGGATCAAGAATTATGCCAATGTCGTTCGCGGCTACCGGTACCCCGGTTCCGGTAAATTCGACTATATGAGGGCTTCCGGGAGCGTTGTCATTCACGATAAGCTGCACCGTCCTTTTCCCTGCGGCCTGTGGCGTAAAGAGAACGTTGGCTGGGCCGAAGGAGCCGGCAGGCACGGTGATAGGAGGCGTTAGCACGAACAAACTTTCTGAAGTGAAAGCGGCATCGAACGAGGAGAAGCTCAAACTCGAAATTGCCAACGTCGCAGTGCCTGGATTGTTGATTTGCAATGGCTGGGGGAACGCGTGCGGTGTGGTTACCCCTACAGCAGACGGGCCCAGATCAATAGGAGACGGTGGCGTTGTACTGAAACTTGGCGTGCCCTGAAAAAGCATGAGCCTGAATCCAGCAGGAAGCTGGGCCAAACCGTGGGCTGAACAAGTTGAGCCAGCGCCGATGACTACTGCAAGAATGGCATGACAGCATACCGCGCTTCGCAATCGCATGAGGTCCCCTTCCAGATTGCTGGTACCAAATCCATAACGGCGGTCGCTTTAACCTCTCGCCCGCATGCTACTGAACGTCCATGGGAACACTAAGCGTATGGGTTACTCCAAATAATCCTACCTGTTGGCCTATCGTGCCCCCATGGTGTATCTAGCAATTAACCATCCGTTTGGCAGAAAAAGTATAGCTAAGAGAGGAAAGGACCTGTCAAGCCGGTTATTGGCATTTATGAGTTATTTCGATGCAGTCCCGTGTTCCAAATGAACACGCGTTACGCTGCTTTGAAAGTCATCTTACCTTCAACCTTATCCAGATATGCCCACGGCACATTGGGATCATGCGTGAACATGGTGAGCCATTTCTCCGGGATGGCGCGCGCGTAATATCGCTTGCGATTATCCAGCACCTCCATGGGAAAAAGATCATAAGCCATAGCCCATGTAGGCTCCAGATGCCAGGTGGTGGGAATCAGGTCTGAGATGTAGCAGGCTGTCTTGCCTGCGCTGCGGACGAACACTGCCCACATGTTTCGGGTATGTCCGGGCCAGATTTCGACTGAAATTCCCGGCACGATTTCCTGTTCCTGGTTGCCGCCGAGCAATGTCATCTGCCCGTTACGGATCAGCGGATCATAGTTATCACTGATGTAGCTGATGCGGTCGCGCTCGGTTTGCAGCTTGCCATGTTCCCACTCGCCTTTGGGTGCAAAGTATCTGGCATTGGGAAACGTAGCCACCGCCGCGCCGTCTTTATATACAGTATTCCAGCCGCAATGGTCAAAATGCAGATGCGAGTTGATGACAACGTCAATTTCTTCCGGCTTGGTACCTGATTCGCGCAGGCTGTCCAAGAGCTTCTCTTCAGGAAGGAAGAAGCTCTTAATCCTCTCGGATACTTTGTTTCCAATGCCGGTTTCAATCAGCACAGCCTGTTTGCCGGTGCGGACCAGCACAGAATTGCAGCTTACCCGGATGCGGTTCAAATCGTCTGCCGGGACTTTGCGCTGCCACATCACTTTTGGAATGATGCCGAAGAAAGCGCCGCCATCGCCCACATAAGTTCCGTCGGAAAGCGCCGTTAGCTCAAAATCACCCAGTGCGATTGTCTGGTTCTTCAATGCTGTTACTCCGTGCCCAAAAGCTCGCGGTGGAATTGCTCCCGTAGGCGGGTAAACAGATGGACGCGCGTTCCCGGCCCGGAGATGCTATGCGTCTTGCGCGGATAAAGCTGCAAGTCAAACTGCTTGCCGGCGTTGATGAAGGCATTGATCATTTGCATGGTGTTCTGCATGTGAACGTTGTCGTCACTGGTTCCATGGACTTCAAGCAGATGGCCTTTCAGGTTGGCGGCGTAGGTGATGGGCGAACCTTTTTTGTAGCCTTCTTCATATTGCGGCACCAGGCCCGCGTAACGCTCCGTGTAGATGGAATCGTAATCTCTCCAGTCAGTCACCGGCGCAACGGCAACTCCGGCCTTAAAGCGGTCAGAGTGCGTCATGGCCTCAAGCGTCATGTAACCGCCATAGCTCCAGCCCCACCAACCCATGCGCGAACCATCCAGCTGCGGGAATTTTTGCAGCGCCTGGTCGATGGACGCGAGCTGGTCCTTCAACTCAACCTCGCCAAAGTTGTGGATCAGGGCCGCGGCAAATTTCTTCCCACGCGCGCCCATACCACGGTTATCGACCACCAGAATTGCAATGCCATCCCGCATCAGGATCTGGTTAAAGAGAAAGTTCGCGCCGCCCCATATGTCGCGCACGCTCTGCCCGTGCGGCCCGCCATAAGGGTTATTGAGCAAAGGAACTTTCTTGCCGGCGCTGTCCGGCGGCAGATAAATAATGCCGCGAAGCACGGTTCCATCTTCAGCCTTGAAGTCAACAAACTGCGGCGCAATCAAATTGAGCGCGTCAACGCTCTTGGAACGCCAGAACACATCGCAGCTTCCGCCAACGCGGCAGAAAGAAAGTTGCGGAGGCGTCATAAGCGAGGAAAAGTGATCGACAAAATACTGTCCGTTTGGTGCTACGGTGGCCTCGTGCGTACCCCCCTTGGTCAGGCACTCAAAGCTGCTGCCATCCAGCTTTACGCTGCATAGATGTCGTTGGCGATCGTCTCCCGCGTTCGTGGTTACGAACAGCGTATTTTCTACTGCGCCTTCAACGTCGAAAACCTCAAAGTCGCCCTTGGTGATCTGGTTTACCAGCTTGGCGTCCGCTGAAAGAGGATTGGCTTTGTCGAAGGAATAAAGATACAGATGAGTGTGGCCGTCGCGCCAACTGGGCCAGGTGAATTTGTCGCCGGACTTCAGGAATTGCAGATTGTTGTCAGTCTCAATCCACGTATCGCTCTTTTCGGTAAGCACCCGCCGCGACTTGCCGCTGGAAGCATCAATAAAATAAAGATCAAGCTGATTTTGCGCGCGGTTGAGCACCGTGGCCCACACCACTTTATCGTTAACCCAGCCGAACCGTGGCATGTACATATCTTTGTCGTCGGTCAAGTGAAACCATTTCACCGCTCCGCCGCCGGCGCTCACTACCCCCAGCTGAACGGCAGGATTGGGGTCGCCAACCTTGGGATATTTTTCCTGATACACCGTAGGGTGCTGCGGGATGAAATCCGTAATGGGATAGGTTGGGACCTTCGTCTGGTCCATTTGCAGCAGCGCAATCTTTTTCGAGTCCGGCGCCCAGAAATAATTGCTGCGGACCTCGAGTTCTTCGCTATAGACCCAGTCAACTTCGCCGTCGAGCAGATTGTCGTCGCCGTTCGTAGTGAGCGCTTTCTCCGCGCCGCCATCAATATGCTTCACCACCAGATTGTGCTTGCGGATATAAGAAACGCTCTTGCCGTCGGTGGAGAACTTTGGATCGGTGGCCGATTCGCCGGGAGCGTTCAATGCCACGTATTTTCCCGACGCAAGCGTGAAATACCAGAGCTGGCCGTTGGTGTCGAAAATGATATGCTCTGAATCCGGCGCCCAGTGATAGCCCGCAACGTGATACCGCTCGCGATTGTCCTTTTCGCGATCGTCCTTGGATCCTATAACCGGCGGCTTCATGGCGGCAATTTTCTCTGAAGCCACCAGTACCGCGGGCTTGCCTGAAGTCACGTCAATGTAATAAAGATCGGCCTTATCACCCTGCTCCTGATGCAGGAAATAGGAGACCTTTTTGCCATCAGGACTCCACTGGATCGTATCTGGCACGCGCCCGGTGAGCCCGTTAGGAGCATAGATGGTTTGTATTGTCAGCTCTTGCGCGGCGGCGACGGCCAAGGTGGCCGTCACAAAAAAAACAGAAAGAAAAAGCCTCTTCACGGGTGGTCTCCAGGAGGTGCGGTGAAACCAAGAAGTGTAACACTTGGCAATCAGCAGCCAGGCAAAAACATTTCCACCGCGAAAGCCGTAAAGATCGCGAAGAAAGCGCCGCAAAGATAAAGTACCTGGAAGACTGCAATCCTTTGCGTCCTTCGCGGCGTTTGCGGTAAATCGGTTCTAGCTATTGACGAACTACTGCTGCTCTTCCATGCGCCTTCTCAACCGGCGCGACTCATTTAGCAATCCCATGCTGTGCATCAGATGCTGGAGCGTCACAATCCCTACCAGCCGCTCTTGATCGACCACCGGGATCAGGCTGAGGCCGCGTGAAGTAAGCTTGCGGAAGGCCGAACCGAGCGATTCCGTGCGTGAAGCAATCTCAAACGCCTTGCTCATTGCGCCCTGAACGTAGCCGTTTCCTTCCGCGCGGAGCCGGTCCACGATTGTCTGTCGCGTGATTACCCCAACGAGATCGCCTCCCCTGACCACTGGAAAATCATCTTGCAGGCAATGCACGGCCTTATTCAGCGCATCTTCCAGCGTGTCTGCCGGCGAGAGGATGGAAAACTCCGTGAGCATGATGTCTTCCATCTGCACGGCTTCCACCACGGTCTGGAACATCACGGTGCGTTCTTCCATCTGGGCAGCAATAAAAATAAAAAAGCCTATCAGCATCAACCCCTGGATATTGAGCGCGGCGCCGGCCAGCATAAAGAGCCCGGCAAATATCTGGCCGAGGCTGACTGCACGGCGCGTGGCCAGACGGAAATCCATGCGCCGCGCCAGAATCGCACGCAAGATTCGCCCGCCATCCAGCGGGAAGGCCGGCAACACATTCACAGCGAAAAGGCAGGCATTAATCCAGAAAAAGCTGGTGATGAGGTTCAAAGGCGTAACCAGCGGCCTGAGGCGCAGTGCGTAGGCTGCGCCCATGGCGAACAGAAAGACTGCCGTTACGGCGGCTAAAGCCAGATTTACCAGCGGCCCAGCCAGCGCGATCATTATTTCTTTACGCAGATTGCGCGCGCTTTCCTCCTGAAGCGCAGGATCGCCCATAGTGAGTCCGCCGATGGGCAGCAGCACAAAGCCTTTGATGGGAAATCCCTGGCGCGCTGAGACCCAGAAATGGCCGAACTCATGCAGCATGGCCGACAGCAAAATCAGGCCGGTAATTATAAAAACGCGCGTGATCACCCGTGGGCCGCTGCGGTTCACCTCAACCAGAAGCAGAAAGAGCAGCAAAACCACAAAAGTCAGGTGAATGCGGATCTCTTTTCCGCCGAGTCGCACCGTGAATACTGACCAGTTTCTCATTTGCTCCTGTCGCTACGCTCCAAAACCGCTCCGGCGTCTCGTTTTTTTAAAGAACCTTTTCGCACCTGCTGCAAGCAGCTCGCCGCGCAAGTCCGGCTCGCTGCTGGTGCAGTCGCAACTGGCTGTCGCTACGCTCCAAAACCGCTTTGGCGTCTCGCTTCTCTAAAGAATCTTTTCGCACCTGCTGCTGGCAGGTCGCCGCGCCTCTCGGGCTCGCTGCTGGTGCCGTGGCAACTGCCTGTCGCTGCGCTCCAAAACCGCTATGCTGCATCGCCGATTCCTAGATGCATCTGCTCCTACGGCGGGCAACTCGTCGCGCAAGCGGGCCGAGCCAACATGTGATTCTATACGGTAAATTAGATGTCAGGCAGAGGAGTGCAGATACATGCGCGTGATCGCAGGAAAATATAAGAGCCGAAAGCTGGAAGCGCCGTTCGGCATGGAGACCCGTCCGACCTCTGACCGGCTGCGGGAAACGCTCTTCAACGTAGTTGCGCCACAAATCCAAGATTCCGTCTGGCTCGACGTGTTTGCCGGGAGCGGGGCCATCGGGATTGAAGCGCTCAGCCGGGGCGCTCGCACCGCCTATTTCGTAGAGTCAGCCAGCGCCGCGGCCCGGACCATCCGCAAAAACTTGCAGACTCTGGAGATCAATGAAGGTGCAGAGGTCATTGAGCGTGATGCTGCTGTTGCGCTGCGCATGCTGGATTCGCAGGCCGTTGCGTGCGATTTTGTTTTTCTTGATCCGCCATACCGCAAGATGGGCGACTATGAGCAGGTGCTGGGATTTCTATCGCAGTCGCAACTGCTGGCCCCGGAAAGCCAGGTTATTGCCGAACACGACAAGCACTTCGATCCCGGCGATGAATTTGGTTCACTGCGGCGGCATCGCACGCTGCGGCAGGGTGACGCTGTCCTGAGTTTCTACAGGCGATAAGGCCGTGCAATCGATTATCACCGCTGTTTATGCCTGTTTTCCACAGAGGCCCTAGAAAAAGCCGCATAAAATCAGGTGAAAATGCTTGCATCAGCCCTTTGCTGATGTAATATACCCAATGAGTGCAACAAAACGTGCTCATATTCCGACGCAAAGTGTTCAATTTTCAAGGAGGAAAGATGGCAGCAGGCATGACCAAGACCCAACTCGTCCGCCACATGGCGGAGAAACTGGAAACGAACAACAAGACCGCAGCAACGTTCCTGGAAACGCTGGCGGAAACCGCTATCAAAGAAACCAAAAAGAACGGTGTGTTCGTGATTCCTGGCCTGGGACGCCTGGTAAAGTCCAACCGGAAAGCGCGTATGGGACGCAATCCGCAAACCGGAGAACCCATTAAAATCGCGGCCAAGACCGTGGTAAAGTTCCGCGTTGCCAAGGCCGTGAAAGACGTAATCGCTCCCAAAAAGTAACTTCTACACACAGTTACTTCCAAAGGTCAGCCGATATGAGCTGGCCTTTTATTTTGTCGCTTCGCTCCACACCGCTTGGGAGCAATTCCTCGATCAGAGAATATTCTTCGCTTGATGCAGGCAGCTCGCCGCACGTCGGGGCTCGCTGGCTGATAGATTGT
>JBARNL010000236.1:0-2686 GCA_049802955.1 Candidatus Angelobacter sp. | reverse complement strand
CGCTGGGCACGCTTGATGGAGCGAACATAGAGATCATGGAGGCGGTGGGCGAAGCGAATATTTATACTTTCGGCCTCACGCGTGAAGACGTGAGCTGGTACCAGAAGTCGCGGGGCTACAATCCGCGCGAGATCTATAACACTGAAAGTGCCGTGCGCCGCGTAGTGGATTGCCTGGGCTCAAACCGCCTTTGCCCCGACGAACCCGGGCTTTTCCGCTGGATAGTTGATGAGTTGCTGGATCGCGGCGACCGCTATTTCCATCTGGCCGATCTTTCTTCTTACATTGAAGCCAGCCATCGGGCGGAAAAGGACTACCGCGAGCCCGACGTATGGACCGCCAAGTCCATCCTGAATGTGGCGCGCACCGGCTTTTTCTCCAGCGACCGGACCATCGCCGAATATGCCCGCGATATCTGGAATATCCACCCTGCCGCTTCCGGAGCCGAGCGCGAATCCGATGCCGCTAAAGAGCCGTTGCGGGCAGAAGTTTCACAGTAAAACGCGCTGCCCAAAGAGCCCGAAAAAAAGCGCCTTCTTGTCCCAGAATAAGGGATTGTTTCCACCTATTCCACAGGCTAAAGCCATTTTTTAACATGTTTTTAACATTTGGCGTGTCTCGGCGCGGGTGTAATAAAGGTTGGTAACAAGAGCATCTGCCGCAGCGTACTCCGCAGCGCAATCCCCAGCCCAGGAGAGTAAATAATGCGAATTGTCCAATCACCTTACCAGGCCCGAATCGTTCCCCAGAGCGCCGGCGCGCCTAACCTGTGGCGCTGCGTGATTGAGCAGGAAGGCTCCCGTGAAGTGGTAGTGCTGCATGAAACCGCGCGCAAAGAAGACGCGCGCTGCATGGCCCTGCTGGAATTGGCGCGGCTGGAAACCACCGGCAAGACTTCGCCACGGTCGTTTGGCTGCGAGTGAGTGGCTTGTGCAGCGGCTTACTACAACGCAATCAAGGATAAGGAATGATCGGATCCATTCCGGGCGCGAAAGATGGCAAAAATGAAATTGGGCCCGGAGTAGGGCCCGCTTTCGCGAGTAAAGAGAAAAGACAGGTTCGAATTTTCTCCTTGATAGAGCGATTGAGATTGTTGTATGCCCACCGCTTTAACGCCAGATGAATAGAAGATTAAGTTTCTGTGAATCCGCGTGGCGGCTTGCGGCAAAAGTCCTGTGTTACACTGATATTGCTTCCTGTGATGTCCCTCATCTGATTGATTCCACGGCAAGGGCGCGTAGCTCAACTGGCAGAGCAACTGACTCTTAATCAGTAGGTTGAAGGTTCGATTCCTTCCGCGCTCACCATCCAACCCACTCATTAAGCACCAGTTACACTCTCCTGCTCTGTTGGCTGGGGAAGCGATGCTTTTGCAGTGTGCCCAAAATTGTGCCCACCTAGCCGCGACATGGCCGACAAAACCGCATCTTCCGATGGATGGACGTAACGCTGAGAGATGGCGATATTCGAGTGTCCGGCAATTCTCGCAAGCGTCCATACATCACACCCGGATTCACCCAAGCGGGTAAGGAACGTATGCCGGAATGAGTACAGCACGAACGGGCGCACCTTGGATGCCGTGAGCGCGTTCTTATGCTGCACCCGAAGGGTATCGTGCTCCATGTGGGTGCTCTGTGTGCCAGCGGGCCATACCCAGCCGTTAGATGGCTTCCCAGCAGCGTCCCAGCGCAATTCCAGCACTAACCTGACGCGGGGTGTCATTGGCAAGAGCCGTCTTGCTGCTTTCGTCTTGCCTTGGGTAATCATGATTGTGCCATTCCTGCCCGCGTTCCAATTCAGGTTTTCCCAGCTTAGGCGATGGCACTCTTCCGGGCGCATCCCGGTATCGAGCAGAACCGTTGCCACGTCATGGAGCAGGGGAGCAGCTTTTTCAAGATATTTCTTTTCCTCTGCCGAACCAATCACTCTCTCCCGATGGTTCTCGCCAGCCAAAAATTTGATCTTTGGAGCGTTAGGAATTTCTCCCCATTCAACGGCCAGCCGCAAGACCCGGCGCAATGCCCGTAACGTGCTGTTAATCGTGCTGACCTGCCATTCCTGACCTTGTTTGAATGCGGCGAAGTCGGCGGCTTGCTCGTTGCCAATCTCATCTAGTTTCGTGCTGGCCAGTTTTTTGTACGACTTCAGCGCGTTTATGCCGAAGCGATACCAGAGCCACGTCTTAGGCGCTGGCTTCTCGAATGTGGCCTTTGCCCATGGCTCAATTCGTTTCTCACAAAAATTTTCCAGCGTGGCCACAACTTTCTTATCACGGATGCCCACCTCACCCTTTGCCAGAGATGTTTTATGAGCTGCTTCCATCTGACGCGCCACTTTGTCATTGCCCTGTTTTGTGGATTCGCGGATTTGCAGACCGTTCCACATGAATTTGTACCAGTAGATTTTTCCTCGTTTGTAAATTGCCATTGCTACTCCTTTGGGGCTTTCCTTTTGCTTCTGAATCTGCGCACCATTTCCAGCTTTGCGCATTTGGTACTGCAATAAATTTTCTGGTGCTTTGATGTAAGTCTGAATGGGGCTGTCCCTACCGCATGAGTTGGACAATCAGGCCGTGCGCAATAGCGAATTTCAGACCGCGAAATTAAATCCAGCCAAACCGATAAAAACAGCAATGACCGCGTGTGAAACACGACAATGACCACCGCAGGCGGATCATCCTTAATTC
>JBARNL010000235.1:0-2294 GCA_049802955.1 Candidatus Angelobacter sp. | reverse complement strand
TGTCCGCCAATCATTCCATCAATGGTGCCAGTGCTACGGGCAATCTCTTCAATGATTCTCACCCGCGCTTCCGCCGGACACTTCAGCCGCGCCAAAACTTCATACGCCTGCGTCTGGAGCGCGTCGCCTGCGAGGATAGCCAGCGCTTCTCCAAAAATGACGTGGCAGGTTGGCTTGCCGCGGCGCAGATCGTCATTATCGAGCGCCGGCAAATCGTCATGAATGAGCGAGTAGGTGTGCAGCATTTCCAGTGCGCTGCCCAATTCTTCAATGCCTTCAGGCAGGCGTCCGGCGATCATGCGCGCGGCTTCCATGCACAGAATGGGCCGAAGACGCTTACCTCCGGCAAAAACGCTGTGCCGCATTGCCTGGTGGATCGAGTCCGGCCGCTGCGTCGCGGCGGGCAAAAGCTTTTCCAGCGAAGCGTCAATGGTGCGCTGGCCTTGCGCAAGGATGTCTTTCAGCATGAATACTGAGTATAAAACATCGACGTATCGCCGGAACCGCCGTGATCCCGTCATCTCCGTTATCGAAAAAAACAAATTCACCACGGAGGCGCGGAGGCACGGAGAAAACCAAAGCCTTCCCCGGAAAAGCGTGGATCAGAAGCAATTCACTAGGAAATCGCAGTGAACGTTCCTTGCTCCCGTTATTCCTTTCTTCTGCGTTTCAAAGGGTCGGGTTGGGATTTTTAATCTCGGCAATTCGGTGATCCTGGCAATCTCTTCCGATCCGCGGGATCTCGGCGCTCCCGCGCGATCACGGTTATTCAAAAAAAGAGAGCATCTTTTCGATGCTCCCTTTTAGACGGAGGAGGGTACAACAGATATCTTAAGCAGCGTGCGCGTGCGTCAGAGACTTGGTATGGCTGGCCGCCAGAACGATAGCCCGCACATCGGAGGCATAGCAACAATCGGCGGCACCGGCTGCCAGCGCATTGGCCCACATTGTTTCATCGGCCAGGCGATGCGTACACACAATGGTGGTGGCTGCAAACTCCCGCTTGAGCTGCTGCACTTCACTCAGCGCTGCCAACTCAAGGTCAACAATTGCCACATCTGCCCGATATCTGGGGATGGCTAAACGCAACGCATCCACATCTCCGGCCAGATGCACCACGCGGAAATGGTTATAGAGGGATTTCTCCAACATCTCCGCAGTTTTGCTGTTGCTTTGGGCGACAACTACGCTTAGCGGTTTCATGAAAGGCGTCCTCATTGGCTGTGCGAAAACACGTTGGCGTTTTCGTTTTGGACTTTCACGGCTGCTGGACTTCCGCAGGCTTTGGGGGACTATTTTTTGACCGTCTGGGCCCGATCGGCAGGTTCATAGGGCTCAGCCTGTAATTTTCCGTTCTGCCGCAGCAGGATTTCGACTTTGCCTTCGGCCTCTTCCAGTTCCTTGCGGCAGGAAGACGAGTGCTTTAGGCCTTCTTCAAAGAGCTTCAATGCCTGTTCAAGCGGGACATTGCCTCGTTCCAACTCATCGACGATTTGTTCCAGACGTTGAAGGCAATCCTCAAACTTAGGCACAGAGCCGAAACTCCATGGCACATTCTAACCCGATAACCGGGAGCCGCTCCGCTTATTTTTCCACAAAATACCGAATAAAATGAAAACGGTTCAGTCCCAATCAGATGGAAAAGATTGGAGGATTTTCATCAGTTCAAGTACGACCCTGCGCAGAGACTCCCATTTCTAAAACGACGCTTGACTTCGCGAATGCTTGAGCTTAGCGGCTCGAAACCCAATACCTGAGCGCTCTATATTAAAGCTCCGCTTTAACCCGCTGCTGAAGCCGAACCAGCGATTCCATCCAGCACATCAATTGCAGACGAGTACCGTCCCAGCGGAGCAGCCACTTGTGCTCCCTGCACCAGACCGCGAACTTTATGCAGCATTTCGCGCGCAATCAGGATTCCTTCAGCGCGGGCAGCCTCAGCGTTTGGAGCGCGCGCCATGCGTTCAAGGATTGCATCGGGCACAGAAACGCGCAGCTCGTTTTTCATGAACTCGGCATTGCGTACGCTGGTAAGCGGCCAGATTCCGGCCAGCACCGGAATGCGGTGATGGTCAACACGGCGCAGGAACTGTTCCAGCAGCGCCACATCAAAAACCGGCTGCGTTACGGCGTAGTCTGCGCCGGCTTCCACTTTGTATTCAAAGCGGCGCACTTCTTCGTCAATATTCACAATGCCTGGATTCGCGCCCACGCCGATCATGAACTTTGTCCCTGAGCCAATCGGGTTGCCGCCCACATCCAGCCCGTGGTTCAGGTTGCGAACAATATTCACC
>JBARNL010000234.1:0-4252 GCA_049802955.1 Candidatus Angelobacter sp. | reverse complement strand
GCTAACGGCTAAGGGCCGCTCTTTCACTTTAAATGTTTGAGCATCTCTTTAAACGCCGGAGTCCCGGACTTGCCAAGCAGTTCGTAGATCATCATCTCTGTGGAAGAGAGCACCGCGCCGGCGGCCTGCATCCGGTTCAGGCCCAGCTTCCAATTGAGCTCAGTGCGGGAGCTTACAGCGTCCGCTGCGACGTGAACGTTCAATCCCTGGTTTAAGGCTCCAAGCGCGGTCTGCGTCACGCAGATGTGTGATTCCATGCCGCACAGCAGCAGCGTGGTCCGGTTGGCCAGCTTGCCGACTTGCGAGCAGTACTCAGCATTGCCGAAGCAGCTGAACTCCAGCTTGTCCACGGTTTCAGTCTCAGGAAGAAGAGAAGCGATCTCGTCCACCGTCTTGCCCAATCCTTTTTCATATTGCGTGCTCACGATGATGGGTAAAGACAAAATATCGGCCAGGCGGACTAGCAACTGCGCGTTGCGCACCATCCGGTCTTTTTCAAAGATCGGCGGCAGCAGCTTTTCCTGAATGTCGATGACGGCGAGCGCGCAATCTTCCGGGCGCAGCATGCGCCGCGCGGCTTCAGAGTATGGAGCGGTATCGATGGGAGAGGTGACCATGCTATTTATCCCGAGCAAAGCGAGGGAACCCTATCGTCCGCTAACGCTCTACTGCTTTAAAAAGTATAAACCCCAGATCAGGACCTGTCGGAGTTTCGTTCTGACAGAGGTCCCTCGCTCCGCTCGGGATGTGAGGAAAAGCTTACGTGTGCTCATCGTGCGCCGGTATGGCCTGCTGTTGTGACTGGCTCAACTGCCATGCCGTGGTCTGCCAGTTATCTTTCGCCACGGCGCCTTTAATCCACGGAGGAAGATCCAGCCGCAAGTATCCCGCAAGAGAAAGAGCATAGGGTTCATACAAGTTGCGCAGGCGGGTTAGCTCCTGCAGCGCGCCGTCGCCCTCTGCCAGGACAAAGCCTTCAGCATGCAGGCGCTTGCGCAGTTCGTCCAGAGCTTCAGAGGGAAGGCGGTTGATTTTTTCTTGTTTCGCCGGCGGAGCGGCAAACACCTGGCTGAGATCGACCAGCGCATGCCGCGCGATGGCAAACGTCATCCGCGCCTGATATTGGCACATGCCTTCAAGTCCCACCATGGCGAGAGAGCAAACGTCGAGGATGGCGGTGAGCGACGCGATCCATGATTGATTGTCATGCTGGGAGCGGAAGTACGCCAGCACGGGATAAGAAAGATGGCTCTCCATTAAGTCGGCTGACCAGATTTCCCAATCTTCCAGCAATTGCGTGAGCGCTTCCAGGCCGTGGACGCCGCTTTGGCGGCGCAACATTTCATACGCTGTGGGCGGCGAGCCGGCGCGCGCATCGAGCAATGAAATGGTGACTTCGCGGCGGGAAAACGCCTGATACAGCACTGGCAGGTAGCCGATGACAAGAGCCAGGTATCCGAACCCGATGCCCGATTCAAGAACAGTGATAAAACGTCCTAACCCAGAGGCGGGCAGGACATCGCCCAGGCCAAGCGTGAACAGGGTAGTGCCGCTCAGGTACATGGCATTGCCAAGGTCGCTGGCAAAAAGCGCGCCGGAAAGCCTATCGTGCAGGCCATAATGCAGCAGCCCAAATCCCACCACGAGAGTAAGCGCCCACAAAGCAAGCAGCAGAAGCAGAGAGAGCGGGCCATAATAGCTGAGCAGGGAATCATGCTTCTTCTTGTTATGGCGCAGGGAGGCGAGCCAAGTCCAGGGCTGCCAGGTGGCGCGATAGAAAAACCGGGTCAGCCGGAACTGGCGCGTGACGCGGCGAGGGAGCACGATAGTCTCAAAGGTTTCCCACAGGACCACCAGGATGAGCAACAGGCCGAGTATGACAGCAAAAATTTTTAGCAACCGGAATCTCCGCAGGCATTAGAGTATCTAAAATGCAGAAAGAACTCAGCTTTTTGTAACTTAGGCAAACGCAAAGGACTCTTTTACAAGTGAAATCGTTCATGCAACTGGTGGTTGGCCATCCTTATATGGTGCTGTTGGCGTCCGGGCTGCTGGAGCGCATTGGCGCGCCGCTGCTGTTTTCTCCCGTACTGGTGGCCGCAGGAGCGCTGGCCGCCGGAGGCCATCTGCGCTTTGATGTTGCTGTTTGGATTGCGCTGGCCACCTGCGTACTGGGCGATACGCTATGGTACGAGATTGGCCGGAAAAAAGGCGATCGCGTCTTGTCCATGCTGTGCCGCATCTCCCTGGAGCCGGATAGCTGCGTGCGCCGCTCAAAAGTTTTTTTTGAAAAAAGCACCAACCGGACGCTGATCTTTTCCAAGTGGCTGCCCGGCGTTTCCCATGTAGTGCCCGCCGTGGCCGGATTGTCTGGAATCGAGCGACAGCATTTCTTTGTGACCAATACAGCCGGTTCGGCCCTATGGATTCTGGTTCTGATGCTCGCCGGATATCTTCCCGTCGAGCGTATGCATGTGGCGTCCGCAGTGGGGCCAATTTTGTTTGAAGCCAGCCTGGCAGTGCTGGCGTTGAACGTCGGCATTAAATACATGCAGCGGCGGCAATTTTTGAACGCGCTGTATAAATCGCGGATCACGGCGGAAGAAGTGCGCCAGATGCTGGACTCGGGCGAGAAAATTGTGATCCTTGATTTGCGCCATCCGCTGGATTCAATTGCCGACGAGCGGACTCTGCCGGGCGCTATCCGCGTGCTGCCTGCTGAAGTTACCAGCCGAGCGAACACGCTGCCCAAGGACGAAGAGATCATTCTCTACTGTACTTGACCCAATGAAGCCACTAGTGCCCGTGTGGCACAGCAACTTCAGAAACTTGGTATTACGCGCGTCCGTCCGCTGCAGGGCGGCTTTGCCGGATGGAAGGATCTTGGCTATCCATTGGCCCAGCCAACCGACGTGGCGTGGGCAGCGACGCTGCGCTGAGTTTATCTTCATCTAAATATTTTGGCTTTTATGTCCTGCTCGGCCTGCTGGATATTTTCCGGCTTGCCCAGGTCGCGCCAGTAATATTCGTCGGCGCGGAAGGCTTGAATCTTTTCACCCTGCGTCGCCAGACGCAGATACGCCGGAATAATTGAGAAAACGCCTTCTTCAGTGAGCAGAGGAAAGATCCGCGGCGAGATTACGTGAATGCCCGTGAATGCGACTTCGGACAAATGTTGTGACGGTTGAACGATCTCAGATTTTTCTTCTTTGACTAAGCGGCGGCCGCAAAGGTTAAGCTGATCGTTGAAGAGCAGATAACGCGAGGTTTTGCGGTCCTGGACAGCGAGAGTTGCGAGGGCTGCGCTTTGTTTATGGGCTTCAACCATGCGTTGAAGATCGATGTTGCTGATGACATCTACGTTATGAAGGATGAACGCCTCGTCTTTAGTTGCGCTTGCGCCAGAATTGCCGCTGAGGTCGGCGCTTTCGCTCAGAAACCATGCAGCTTTTTTCAGGCCGCCACCGGTATCCAGCAAAACATCTTCACGGGAAAATTCAATGTGCATGCCGAAATTACCGGCAGCTTTTACATGGTCCATCACCATATCAGCATATTGATGGATATTGATGATTACGTCGTGACTGCCGAAGTCGCGCAGGCGCGTGAGCGTGATTTCCAGCAGCGTTCGACCACAGACTTCAACCAATGCTTTAGGGCGGTCATTAGTCAGCGGACGCAGTCGCGTGCCCAGGCCGGCGGCCAGCACCATGGCTTTCATCGGCCGGCTTTCTCCGGCTCCGTCTTTTCCAACTGCACCTTTTCCAACTCTATCTTTTCCAATTCCATTTTTTCCAATTCAATGTGGCGCAACACAACTTCAACGCCTTCTTTGGCGCGCAGATGTTTGGCCAGTTGTTCCGCCAGATAAACCGAGCGATGCTGGCCGCCGGTGCAGCCGAAAGAAGCCGTCAGGCTCTTGAAGCCGCGGCTCTGGTAATTGCTGATGCTGGCATCCACCAGCGCCTCGGCGTTTTTCAGGTACTCATCCACGCTGTTGTGCTGGCACAAATAGTCGATGACCGCCGCGTCCTTGCCGGTGAGGGCCTTGAAGCGCTCTTCGCGTCCCGGATTAGGCAGGCTGCGCGCATCGAAAACAAAACCTCCGCCGTGGCCGGTTTCATCTTTCGGCGGACCGCCGCGATGAAAGGAAAAACTAAAAATTCGCGCGACAAGTTTGTCTGTAGTAGCGGCAGGCAATAACAGCTTTGGCTTGTCATGTGCGCGACGGCCGGCCTGATCGCCTTCCGCC
>JBARNL010000233.1:0-5488 GCA_049802955.1 Candidatus Angelobacter sp. | reverse complement strand
GCTCATCAGCAGACGCGCCTGCTTGCGGCGCTCCATGTATCCCGTACCCAGATGAACGTTGAATAAGTGCACGATTTTTCCCGGCGCAATCTCCAGATCACAGCGAATACAGCCGCGTGCTTCACGGCGAGAAGCCGTAAGATCGTAAACCCGGACTTCACGCACGGGAAAGCGGCTGAGAATCACGTTGCCATACACCGCGCCACGCAGCTTGCGCGTCTCACCAATGCGATAGTCATAACCGGCGGCATCGGCCAGGTATTGCGCCTGGTTCTGCTCTTTTCGCCCGCCTTTCAGGCTAACCACTTCCTGCAAAGCGATTACATCGGCTTCAAGCTCATTCAGCACGTCAGCCACACGGGACGGGCGAATGCGTCCGTCAATGCCACGGCATTTGTGAGTGTTGTACGTGGCTACCCGAAAACGAGGTTGCTCTTTCATTGCAGCAGTTGTCCTGAGAATAACGCTTGTGGTCGTGCGCGGGCAATGCGGCTGCAATGGCTCCGGGCAAGAAGAGCATGAGCTATCTTCTGAGAGAGGATGAGAGAGGGTGAGGCGATCCCCTGAACCTGAGCTGCTGCCGGACAACCCGCGCAGCAGCAGCCCACATCTTTTTGAGCAAGCACATCTCCCACCGGACCCCCTGTAACGGAATCAGTGATGATGCATGAGGAAGCCCATGCTTAAACCACTTCGCTTAGTCCTTGCCGTTTGCTTTTTGCTTGCCACAGTTGCCACCTTTGCCGCCGACCATTCATCTGCCACTCCGCCGGTAAACATTCCTTTCTCATTTGAAATCAACCGCGGCCAGACCGCGCCAGAGGTTAAGTATCTTGCCCGCAGCCCTGAAGGTGCTTTGTTCTTCACCGATCAGGGCGTGACGGTATCTGTGCCTAAAGTTGGCGCGTTCCGCATGCAGTTTGACGGCGGGTCAGCGGCCCAGATTTCCGCGGAGCAGGAGCTTGCTGCGCGCAGCAACTATCTAACGCCAAAATCGGGCGCGTCGATTACCGGCGTGGCGAATTATGAAGCGCTGCGTTACGCGAGCATCTATCCGGGCGTGGATGTTCGCTTTTATGGACAAGGCCGCCATCTTGAACATGATTTCATGCTGGCTCCCGGAGCCGATCCTGGCCAGATCGCGTTGCGCTTTGAAGGACTAGATCATATCGCTCTAATGCCATCAGGAGATTTGGAGCTTAGGTTAGGAAAAATTGCGTTGCGCGAGTCGGCTCCCATCGCGTGGCAAGAGATCGATGGAAGAAAAAAAGCAGTTGAAGCTCGCTGGAAAATCCTGGGCGACGCAAAGGTCGGTGTCGCGCTTGGCGACTACGATCACAGCCAGCCGGTAACGATTGACCCCGTGTTGGTGTATTCCACTCATCTTGGCGGCACAACGGGCGACGACATAAGTACAGGCAGCACTTTTCCTGCAGACACTTTTATTCAGAACGTGGGATTGGACAGCCAGCGCAACGTATATATCACTGGGACAACCAGCGCTGTGGATTATCCAACGACGGCTGGCGCGTTTCAGCGCGGCCCCAGCACTCAAGAAGTATTTCATGAGGACGCAACTACGCAGAGCGCGTTTGTCTCCAAGTTCGACCCGACCGGCAGAATCCTGATTTATTCCACTTTCCTTGACGTTTCTGTGCAAGCAATGGCGGTAGATCCGGCAGGGCACGTTTATGCGGCGGAGGCCAACTTCATCCGTGATCCGGGACCAAACGACGGGTTTGACGAAGGAATTTCGGTTTTCAAGCTGAGCGAGGATGGATCCAGACTGCTGTTTACAACGACGCAATTTGCCCAAACCACCAGCAGTGCTCCGCAATGCCAGGCCTTCTCCAGTTCGTTTCCCACTGATCTGGCCGTGGACAACTCTGGCCACCTTTGGATGTCTGGAACCACTGCGAATCCGTGTCTGCCTGCCACACCGGGCGCTTTTGAAACCAAAATACCGGATGCAAACGGAAGCGGTTTTGTGGTGAAGTTTGACACCAACAAAACGCCCGCAACATCCGTTGTGTACAGCACCTACTTTGGCGCTGGGACCGCGGACTCCATTGGCATTGACAGCTCTGCTAACGCCTACGTTGCCGGATCTACCACAGCCAGTTTTCCCCACGGCGCTTCCTTTGGGTCGGGCGCAGGGATCGTGTTTGTTGCCAAACTTAACGCAGCAGGATCAGGACTTTTGTTTTCCACGCTGCTGCACGGCGGCGGAGGCTTTCCTGGCGTGCGACTTGCGCTTGATTCCGCGCACAAGGTTTACGTGGCCGGTCTGGCTGTGGCTGGCTTTCCCACAACCACAGGAGCTTTCCGCACGGGACCTATCGGAACCAGTTGCGCGGGCGCGCCATGCAAAGATAGCTTTGTCACCAAGCTCAGTCCGGGCGGCGGTACGCTGCTCTATTCCACTTTTCTGGGTGGAAGCGGCGACGACACCATCAATGACATCAACGTGAACAGCGCGGGCATGGCATTTGTGGCCGGCAGCACCAACTCCACTGACTTTCCCACAACCGCCAGCGCGTTCAAGAAATCGATTCCGGCTGGCGCGACGAACGCATTTGTCACGGCGTTACAACCGAACGGCAAATCACTTTACTATTCCACCCTTCTTGGAGGCAGCAAGAACACAACGGGTGCGGCCATTGCGGTGGATCCTGCCTGGAATGCGTGGGTCGGCGGCAACACCGCTGACTCCGATTATCCAGTCACGCCCAATGCGTTCCAGCCCGGACTGAAAGGCAATTCCGACGGCTTCTTTGCCAAGGTGGTGATTGCCGGCGATCTGCGGGCCACTCTTGCACCTGCGACGGCAAGCGTGCTCCACAACAGCGTTGTGACGTTCACAGCGAGCGTAACCAACCTTGGCCCCGATGGCAGCGACGCTGTGGTCTTAAGCGACGTGATCCCCAGCGGATTCAGCTTCTCTGGCATCAGCGGCAGCACAGCCACTTCATGCACAGTCCCGGCGATTGGCGCCACTTCTGGCAGCGTTGTCTGCCACAAAACACGTTTAGAAAACGGGCAGAGCTTTGGCGTAAAGATTCTGCTCAAAGCCATAGCTGCTGCTGGATCCACCAGAGTTAACAAGATCACGACCACCGCGCGGACGCAAGACCTGCACACCGCCAATAACAGCGCGCAATCAACCGTGTTTATTCACTAAGTAGCGATGAGGGAAGGGCGGAAGCGAATGGTTCCGCCCTTTATTTTTTCTACCTAACTGAATTGAATTATTGCTCGCGCGAAATCGGTTGCAGACGACACGCGATTCTGCGGCACCGATTTAGAATGTTGTGTGCCAACTTCGCTAAAAGCGCGTGGAGCCCGAGGGCGGAAAGCGAGCGGCCCGCGGCTGCTGCAATCGCCTGACTTAGAACGCGTTCCGTGGCTGGTCGTCCCATGGCTAATTCATGGATTCACTACCCGACCAGGCGGCTTCACCACGATCTATGGCGGACGAACGCTGAACGTTGGCTTTACCAAAGACGATCTTCGCGCCAGCGTGGAGCGCAATCGCAAACAAGTGCTGCTGGCGGCCGGCGCCGCGACCAAAGGCGAGCCGTGGCCGCTGGTTACGCTGCGGCAAATTCATTCCGACATGATTCATGTCGTGCGCTCGCGCAAAGCGGAAAAGTTGATTGGCGATGGCCTGGTCACTGATCTGCGCGGCGTCGCACTCGGCATTCTTACCGCCGATTGCTTCCCTATACTGCTGGTGGATACAAAGAAGAAAGCCGTGGGCGCGTTCCATGCCGGATGGCGCGGGACGGTGAAGCGCATCGTGGAAAAAGGCGTAGGCATCATGCGGCTGGAATTTGGCTCGCGTCCGGAAGATATCCATGCGGCGATTGGGCCGGGCATCCAGAAATGTTCGTTTGAGGTGGGCGAGGAAGTGGAAGACGCTTTTCATACCCAGTTTGCTTACGCGGCTGAACTCTTTCATCATGTGCAGGAGTCGGACGCTGTGCGGGAGCGCTATCCCATGCTGTTCATGAACCAGCGCGCGCCCGGCCATGGCGATCCTTGCATTAAGGTGCATCTTGATCTGCGTGAAGCCAATCGCCGACAACTGCTGGCCGCGGGCGTGCCGGAGGCCAACATCACCGCGCTTGAGGACTGCACTGTGTGCCAGCCGCGAAAATTCTTTTCCCATCGGGGGGAAAGAGGAAAAACCGGACGCCAGATGGGGATTGTGGGCATCAAATAAGGAAATCGGGAAATCGGGAAATCGGGAAATTGACGACCGATGTATTCTTTTGGCAGGAATTTTTATGTTGCAATTTTTCAAATTCGACTTTTTAAAGACGGTGAAGTCGCCGGAGCAGCGCAAAGCGTGGTTCGTCGCCATCCTGGCCGACGCCATCCAGATCGTTGGCATGCCCTTGTTTGCTGAAGGCGGCCTCTCGCCTCTGGATACCGGGCTGGACGTGATTGTGGGCGCAATCCTGATCAAGCTGCTGGGATGGCACTGGGCCTTTCTGCCCACCTTTGCCGCGGAGCTTGTCCCCGGACTCGACCTCTTTCCCACATGGACGGCAGCCGTGTTCTTTGCCACTCGCCAGTTGAACAGCTCATCCGAGCAGGATGCAATCGATCATGACCGCAAGCGGACAATCGAGCCGGAAATTCTTGATCCGGGGCCAGCACCGGCGAGAAGGGTGTAGGGATCGCCGGATTACCAAGTCACCCGTTTTTTGCCTTCTTGTGGTCTTTTGCTCGCCAATACAAGGGTTCGCGCCACTCGACCAAAACCAGCTACATTCATTCCCAAACCCCGCAAGTTAGCTATTGACACATATATATATCACTTGATATACATATTGCTCATGAGCCAAGTTGATATCCACAAGTTTCTTCCTCTCAAGACGCAATGGTTCCATATCATGCTCTCGCTTGCCGGCGGAGAGCAGCACGGCTACGGAATCATGCAGGAAGTTCTTCAGCGCACTACCGGGAAAGTGCGGTTATGGCCCGCTACGTTATATGGAACCATCAAGCGGCTGATTGAGGCGGCGCTGATTGAGGAATCTGATGAACGGCCAGCGCCGGAACTGGACGACGCGCGACGCCGCTATTATCGGCTGACGACGCTGGGCCGCAGCGTGCTCGACGCGGAATGTGAACGGCTTCAGGAACTGGTTCGGGCGATTCAAGTGAAGCAAGGTCTGGTGACCGAATGAATATCGCAATGCGCATTTACCGTTGGCTGGCGGGGGCCTTCCCGCACGAATTCAAATTGGCTTATGGCACAGAGCTAATGCAACTTGGCGAGGACACAGTGGCCGACATTGCCAAAAGGCATGGAACCCCAGGCCTGTTCCCGCTTATTGCGGACATTGCGATTCGCGTGCCAATTGAATACCTGACTGAAATGCGTGGCGATATACGTTATGCATGGCGGTCGATGGTCAAGTCACCGGGATTCGCGCTGGTCGGCATCATTTCCATGGGGCTGGGAATGGGCCTGACG
>JBARNL010000232.1:0-6575 GCA_049802955.1 Candidatus Angelobacter sp. | reverse complement strand
GGCCAGCGATACGGCGGCCGCGTCCAGGTCTTTGCGTGGCAGAGCGCCCTGCTTAAACAAGTCTTGCCGGCTGCTATAGAGTTTTTGTTGAGCGTCCAGTTCCTGCTGCGCCGTCTGCACGTCCAGCTCGGCTTTTGCGTTCTCTTCCGGCAGAGTTGCGCCCAGGCTGGTGCTGTAAGAAGCCTCGGCCTGCTCGTAAGCGCCTTTATTATCCAGCGCGGCCGCGGATAAATCGCGGTTTTCGAGTGTCGCCAGCAGCTGTCCCTGGCGCACCTTCTGTCCCCGCACTACATAGAACTTCTTTACCGGCGCGCTGATCTTGGGCGTGATTGCCGACTGGGCCACAGGAAAAATAATGCCTTCCGTATTCACTCCGCGAGAGATGGCGGCGGTGGCGGCGGGCGCGGCCTGGACACTTACCTCGGGCGCTTCTTCTTTTTCGCCATTGCCGCATCCTAGAGTGACGAGAGAAATCGCCGTCGCCAGAACGACGAGCGTCCTTACACAACCAGCATTAGGCTTGTGTGTGTCCATAGACCTGAGATTCACATTGTACCTGTTAGCGTTTGCAGGTTTGCAACAGCGGTGCGCGCACGGACTGCGCCATCGCTGAAAGCGTTGCGGGCCTGAGTAAGCGTATTCTGCGCGTCTACCACTTCCAGCACCGTCGATTCCCCGCCCTGGTAGCGCAGAATTGTCAGCCGCAGGCTTTCTGCGGCCAGATCGGCTGAACTCTTCAGCAAGTCGAGTTCGGCGCGGGCCGCCTCGGCTTCGGCATATAGTTCCCGCATGTCTGCCTGGAGTTTGCGCTGGGCCATCGTCAGTTCTCGCTGGGCCTGTTTACGCCTCAGGTTGGCCTGCACTACCTTGCTGTGCGTCGCGCCCCAATTCCATATGGGAATATTCAAGGTAGCCGCCACGGAATAGCCAAGGTTGCGGGTTCCATCGGGCTCGTGCACGGCGAAATGGGGTGCATCGATGCCGTAAAAGTAATCGAGCGTGAGCGTGGGAAGGTAAGCGCTTTGGGCGGACGCTACCTCAAACTTGGCTGCCTGGAACCCTGCGCTGGAGGCGCGAACGTCCGGATTTCGGTTCTGGGCTTCCTTCACGAATTCATCGAAGCTTACGAGCGGCGGGGCAAGTTGAGCATCATCCACAACCGTGAAATTCAGGTTGAAGTCAGGAAAGAGCAGCACAGCCAGATCCAGCCGGCTTTTATCCATGGCGAGTTGACCTTCGCGCAAGTCGCGCTGGCGATCATTGAACTGGATCTGCGCTTTGATCACGTCGGCATGGGCCACCTCGCCTCCGTTTTCCAGCTTCTGGCTCAGAGCGAGAAACTGCTGCGCTTCAGAAGCAGCCTGTTGCACGTTGGCATATTTGCGCTGCGCGGCAATCAATCCGTAATAGCCCTGTACCACTGCCACTACCAATCCGCGTTTTGCGACCTCTGCCTTGGCGCGCGCTACCGCCTCCAGCGCCCGCGCCCGGCGATAATCGGCGTAGTTGGTGAATCCAATGGCCTGATGGACGTTGCCCTGGCTTATGTACTCATGCACTGAATTGTTGGCCACGAATACGCCTGAGGCAGTGCCATTGGGCTCGGTATAAATAAACTCAGTGTTATAGTTCACGCTGGGCAGCAGGCCGGCCCGCGCCTGCACCTTGTCCTCATGCGCAATTCCCTGGTCGGTAAGCGCGGCCTGGAACGCTACGCTGTTGGCCCGCGCGCGGTTCAAAGCGTCTTGCAACGTGAGCGTTAGCGGCGCCTGTGTGGAACTGGCTGGTTGCGCTTCCTGAGCTGCGACCATGGAAATCAGGGCCATGACGGACAATGCTATGCGCGTTATAGATTTGCTTGCTGACAAAGGTGACCTCCTGCGAGCGCCAACAGTATACGTTTCGCAAACCGAGGATAGAACTTTCAGTGCGGGAGCAAACGTTACTGTTAGCGGCAGACGCTGCCATGCAGTAAAATCGATTCAAGACATTCCAGTGAGAGCTGCACATGGGTCTTAGTTCGATGGTACGTTGGATGCTGAGAGTTGTCGCCTTTGTTGCGATAGCATGCCTTTCGCTGCAAGCTGCCTGCGCCATTGGCCTTCCACAGCTCACATCCACACAGCTTCAGGCGCAGAACGACAATGCATGCCATGAATCCGCGCCTCCCACACCACATGCTCCCAATCCCAGCCACATCTGCTGTAGCGGAGATCATTCTACCGACGCTCTTTTAAGCGCAACTGTAACGCCTGCGCCATTGGCCCTGGACGGAGATTCTTTAAGCCTGACTGCAGCTTTGCGCTCTTTCGCGCCTTCCTCTGCTGATTTCCCTGTCCCATTTTCGCCGCCGCATAGACTGCCTAGTCTTCGTATCTGATTCTTCGCTTCTATAACTTGTCCCATTGATGTAACCACTTTCAGCTTGGCATCAGCTATTCAATTTCATGCAGAGCGGAATCAGATCGGTAAAGGTCGACATGAAGCGTTTGTTTTTATTTGTCTTAATTATTTTATTCATTCTGTTTTCCACCACAGTCTTCGGCCAGAGCGTGCAGCCAGAGCAGAAGCAGCACGGAGCAAGTGCTACTCCAAATCCAAAGCCGGACGACACTATGCAAGACATGCCGGATATGCAACATGGCACGACTCACGAACATCCGATGACGTTCATCGGTGAAATCCTGCACCACGCAACGGCGGGCACATCAGCGCAGCCAAATTCAACCAACGAACCCATGATCATGCGCGTTCGGGGTAAATGGATGTTCATGTTTCATGGCGTGGCATTCATGAACGCATTACAGCAAAGCGGCCCGCGCGGTTATGACAAAATATTTTCCACCAACTGGTTCATGCCCATGGCGCAGCGCCAAATAGGCCGCGGCCAGCTTACCTTGCGCACCATGATCAGCCTGGAACCCGCAACTATAACCCAGCGCTTCTATCCGCTTCTTTTCCAGCAGGGAGAAACGGCATTCGGCAAACCGATCAATGATGGCCAGCACCCGCACGACTTCATCATGGAACTGGCCGCTCTGTACGATTTGCCGCTGGGACAAAACGCGCTGCTATCTTTTTACGCTGCGCCCGTTGGCGATCCTGCCATGGGGCCGAGCGCGTATGCACATCGCGCTTCCGCCTCGGAAAATCCGGTGGCATCGCTGGGTCATCACCTGCAGGATTCCACCCACATCGCCAATGATGTGGTAACGGGAGGACTGGCTTATAAAAATGCTCGTATTGAGTTCTCAGGATTTCATGGTCGTGAGCCGGACGAATTTCGTTGGGACATAGATTCAGGCGTTATGGATTCATGGTCAACGCGACTCACCGTGCAGCCAGGCCAGAACTGGAGCGCGCAATATTCCTTTGCGAATCTCACCAGCCCCGAGCAATTGCATCCTTTGGACGATGTTCAACGCATCACCGCCTCAGTCAACTACAACAGGCCATTCACGAAAGGAAGTTGGGCGTCAACGCTGCTTTGGGGGCGCAATCGCACGTTGCAGAGCGGGCAGATCGCTAACGGCTACCTCGCGGAATCAACATTGCGATTTGCCGAGCACAATCATGTATGGACAAGAATCGAAAATGTCGATCGCACCAGCGACCTTCTGCTGGGCAAGCAAGCGGAGCCTCTGGGATTCGACGAGCAGTTCCTAGCCCGCATACAGGCTTACACAGCGGGATATGACCACGACTTCCCGCTGATTTCCGGCCTTTCTACCGCGTTGGGCGCTCAGGTTACCTTCTATGGCAAACCTGAGTTTCTTACTCCCATTTACGGTCAACATCCCGTGGGAGTTATATTGATTATGCGAATGCGCCCCACAGGCAACGCGCATTTACATTGAGGACCCTACGATGAAAACTTCACGCCGTGATTTTCTGATTGGAACTTCCGCATTGGCCGGCTCTTCTCTCGTTGTGCCGCTTTCAGCACTGGCGCAACAAAAAGCTTCCAAAAAGGCCGCCAGGAAAAAAGAAGAAGAAGCTGAAGAAGACGTTTCCACCAATGAAGACCTCATGCGGGAGCATGGTGTGCTCAATCGCGTTCTGCTGATCTATGACGAAGCTCTACGCCGCATCCAGGCCAATGAAAAATTCGACCCGGCTGTTGTGAGCAACTCGGCCGGTCTCATCAAGACCTTTATTGAGGACTATCACGAGAAACTGGAAGAGGACCATATCTTCCCGCGCTTTGAACAGGCGGGCAAACTGATTGAGTTAACCACCAATTTGCGGGCGCAGCACGCCATGGGTCGGCGCGTGACGGAACGAATCATGGCCGCAGCCAAGAGCGGAGACAATGAAACGCTGAGGACATCGATGGCGGCGTTCAACCGCATGTATCGGCCGCATGAGGCCCGTGAAGATACGGTGCTCTTCCCGGCTTTACACAAAATTGTCAGCAAGCATGAGTATGACGCCATGGGTGAGCAATTCGAGGGCATTGAGCGCAAGACTTTTGGCGGCGATGGCTTTGATATGGCCGTGGACAAGGTGAGCGAACTGGAAAAACAATTCGGCATTTACGATATCTCCCAGTTCACGCCGTCTGTTCCGCCGGCTAAATGACCGCTGCTCTCCTTTTTGTTGCCGCAATCCTTGGAGGCGCGATTGCGGCGCTGTCTGGATTCGGCATCGGCAGCGTGCTCACGCCGCTTCTGGCCTTGAGCGTTGGAACGAAAGAAGCCGTGGTCGCGGTATCGATCCCGCATCTGGTCGCAACGGCCATTCGTTTCTGGAATCTGCGCCACAAGATCGACCGGCATTTGTTCAAGAATTTTGGAATTGCCAGCGCTGCTGGCGGATTGCTGGGGGCATGGCTGGGTTCGCGCTTCAGCAGTCCCATTCTGGCTTACATTCTTGGCGGACTGCTTGTCTTTGCCGGATTGATGGGGCTCACCGGACTCTCAAAGAAGATGCGCTTCGGCAAGAAAATAGCCTGGCTTGGCGGCGCACTCTCCGGCCTATTAGGTGGACTTGTCGGCAACCAGGGCGGCGTCCGCTCTGCGGCCATGCTCGGTTTTAATCTTGAAGCTAAAACTTTTGTCGCGACAGCGACCGCAATCGCATTAATCGTGGATGGCGCGCGCATGCCCATCTATTTTTTTACCAGCCCGGAAACGGTGCAGCGGCTAGCCGCCTCAATCGCCATTATGGTATCGGGCGTCATCATTGGCACGTTGGCCGGAGGCCGAATTCTGGCTCGCATCCCTGAAGCGTACTTTCGCAGGCTGGTTTCTCTTCTGATCTTTGCTTTAGGCATTGTGATGTTGAGCCATGTGGCGAAGTAATCGGTTAAAGGATGTTGGCAAATAGTCCATAAAGCCCGATAGTATTAGATGGCTCGAAATGGCAGGTAATAAGAAAGGAGCTGTTATGTCTGCAAAGTTCAAACATCTCTTGATCGTTCTTTTTCTCTCATCGCTCTCCTGGGCTCAAGCTTCCAAAGCAGCAAAGGCCCCCGCAACCGCAGATTGGAAAGATGTTGACGCGGCCATGGGCCGCGCAGGGCAAGACCAACCTGACGGCACGCACAAATACGCGCTGCCGCGCAAGGATATGAACGTCACGGTAAATGGCGTGCAAATCAAGGCTGGTCTGGCTTTGGGATCATGGGTGGCATTCAAGGCGACATCGCAAGGGAACGCAATGGCGATGGGTGACCTTGTGCTTGCAGAGGATGAAGTGGCGCCGGTGATGGCGGAGTTGCAATCTGGTGGACTCGAAATCACCGCGTTGCACAACCATCTGCTTGGTGAAACCCCGCGCGTGATGTACATGCATATTCACGGCATGGGCAACGCAGCGAACTTAGGCAAAGCCATTCATCAAGCACTCGCTAAAACTAAAACTCCTGACGCCGGCGCTGCAACCGCGCCTCCAAACCTCGATATCGACACCAAACAGATCGATGAGATCCTGGGCCACGCCGGCAAGAACAATGGTGGAATCTACCAGGTTGGCGTGCCGCGCGCGGAGCACATTACTGAAAGCGGCATGGCGATTCCTAATTCCATGGGCGTGGCGACCGCGTTGAACTTTCAGCCGATGGGCGGCGGCAAAGCGGCAATCACCGGCGATTTTGTTTTGGTGGCCACGGAAGTAAACCCTGTGATTAAGGCGTTGCGGGAAAATGGCATCGCCGTAACTGCCCTGCACAGCCACATGCTTCAGGAGCAGCCGCGCCTTTTCTTTATGCATTTCTGGGCCAACGACGACGCGGTGAAGCTGGCAAAAGGACTGCGGGCAGCACTGGACCAGACCAACTCAGCCAAGAAATAAAACGACAGGCATGCAGTGGAGGAACAAAGCGATGAAACGAACAGTTTTCATTGCGGTTCTGCTGGCCATGGCAGGGCTCACGTTATTTGGGACGAAAATGCTTCATCCGAAGGCGGCCGCGGCTCCGTCCCCAGCCGAAAGCACGCTGAAGCAGGTCGCGGCCATCGACCTACCCGGGCCTGCGGGCAAACGCTTCGACTATCTCACTATCGACTACGACGATGGCTATCTTCTTTCCGCGCATCTTGGCGCGGGACTTCTTTACGTCATCGATCTTAAAA
>JBARNL010000231.1:0-3804 GCA_049802955.1 Candidatus Angelobacter sp. | reverse complement strand
CTCACATTCAGCAGAACGCCCACGCTGGCCAGCATCACGAACAAGCTTGATCCGCCATAGGAAATAAACGGGAGCGGAATGCCTTTGGTCGGCAGCAGGGCCAGCACCACGCTGATGTTGAAGAATGCCTGCACCACGATCATCGAGGTCACGCCCACAGCAAGGTAGCGGCCAAAAGCGTCGCGTGCGCGGAGTGACGTTCGCAGTCCGCGCCAGGCAAAGATGAAAAACAGCGTGGCGACCAGCGCCGCGCCAATCAGCCCCCACTCTTCTGAGATCACGGCAAAGATGAAATCGGTATGCGGCTCCGGCAGGTAAAAGAGTTTCTGCTTGCCTTCCATTAGCCCCAGTCCAGTCAAGCCTCCGGTGCCCACGGCGATTAGTGACTGGTTAATGTGAAAGCCGATTCCCTGCGGATCGCGCTCCGGATGGAAGAACACCACCATGCGCGCCAGCCGCCATGGGACGAACATCAGCATGTAAGCCAGCACCGGGACAATCGGGACCAGGCCCGCGGCAAAATATCTCAGGCGCATGCCTGCCGCATAAAGAATGGCCGCGGTCAAGCCCAAGCAGACCAGCGCGGTGCCCAGGTCAGGCTGCTTCATGATGAGCGCGGCAAAAAGAAATGCCGGAATTACTGCCGGCAGCAACGTGTGCCGCCAGTCGTCCATGTACTTGGTGCGTGCTTCCAGAAAGAACGCCAAAAAAAGTATGAGCGCGGGCTTGGCCAGCTCCGACGGCTGGAATGACATGAAGCCGCCCAGCTTGATCCAGCGGTGCGTGTTGTGTGAGCGATCAAGAAAGAAAACCGCTACCAGCAGCACCGCTGTTACGCCCAGCAACGAAAATACAATGGCCGGTTTCTTCCAGCGGCGATAATCTACCGTCATGGCCATGGACATGGCCGCCAATCCCGCCAACGCCCAGCCTAGTTGTCGAAAGAGAAAGTGATATGGCGAGCCGAACTTCTCGTCGGCCATTACCGCCGACGCGCTGAAAACCATCAGCACGCCCAGCACAACCAGCAACAGAGTTGAGCCGAACATCCATTTGTCAACGCCAACGCGTTTCGCCACTAGGACCTGTCTCCCGTCGTAACCGGAGTGAGTGACTGGACAAGTTCTTTGAAAACGCGGCCGCGGTGCTCGTAATTTTCAAATTGGTCGAAGCTGGCGCATGCCGGCGCAAGCAGCACCACGTCACCCGGCTTGGCAGAATCGAAAGCCTGGTGCACCGCGCGTTCCAGAGTACCGGAGCGCACGATGGAGGTCGAGTTCTGCAAATGCGAAGCAATCTTGTCTGAGGCCGCGCCAATCAGGTAGGCACGTTTCACCCGCTCGCGCAGCAACGGATTCAGCAGCGTGTAGTCGCTGCCCTTATCTTTACCGCCCAGAATAATGTGGATGTTCGCGGGGAAAGACTCCAGCGCTTTCATGGTGGCATCAACGTTGGTGGCTTTGGAATCGTTATAGAACGTAACGCCATTGATGGTCGCAACCAGCTCCAGCCGGTGCTCCACAGCGCGAAATTCTTTTACCGCCTGCCGCACCTGCTGTGGCGTGCAGCCTGCAACCATGGTCATAGCGACAGCGGCCAGAACGTTCTCCAGATTGTGTTCACCCTTGAGCTGAATATCAGAGCGGGTCAGTACCGGCTGCTCTTGCCCATTCTGCCGGAAGATGATCTGGTCGCCCTGGACGAACGCGCCATGTTCCACGCGATTCTTGCGGCTGAACCACAGCAGCGTGCCTTTCACTTTGTCTTTCAGGGCCACGCAGGTCGGATCGTCGGCGTTCAATACCGCAAAGTCAGAAGATTGCTGCTTCTCAAATATCCGGGCTTTCGCAGCCACATATGCCCCAAAAGTGTGATGGCGGTCGAGATGGTCTGGCGTAATGTTCAGGATCGCGGCAATCCACGGGCAGAACTGCTCGATGCTCTCCAATTGAAAGCTCGAAACTTCCAGAACTACCATCGTGTCAGGGGTTGACTGTCCGGCCAGAGAAATGACCGGAGTGCCAATGTTTCCGCCCACCAGCGTCTTCTTTCCGCTTTTGGCCAGAATCTCCCCCACAAGCGTTGTCGTCGTGGTCTTGCCATTGGAGCCGGTAATCGCCAGCACTTTGCCCTTCAGGAATCGGAACGCCAGCTCAATTTCGCCAATTACCGGGATTCCCAGCGTTCGCGCATGCTGCAACTGAGGCTGGTCAGACGGAACGCCCGGGCTAACGACGATCAAATCCTGATCGCGAAAGGTGCGCTCGCCGTGGCTGCCGGTCTCGATCGAAATTCCACGATCCAGCAGCGCGGGCACTTCTTTTTGCAACTGCGCTTCAGCCTTGGAGTCGGAAACAATGACCTTGGCGCCGTGTTCCTGCAAAAAGATGGCCGACGACACGCCGGAGCGTCCCAGTCCCACCACCAGAACCCTTTTATTCTTCAACTCCATCTGAAATCCCATTGTGCCATGAAATTCGCTTTGCGCAAGCGATAGAGTGTTAGATGTGCGCCTTACCGCAACTTCAGGGTCGTAAGCGCGAAGAGCGCAAAGATCAGCGCCAGAATCCAGAACCGGATAATGATCTTGGACTCCGACCATCCTGCCAACTCAAAGTGGTGGTGCAATGGGGCCATCTTGAACACGCGCTTTTTGCGCAGCTTGTAAGAAGCCACCTGGATGATCACTGAAAGCGCTTCCAGCACAAAAATTCCGCCAATAAACGGCAGCAGCAGCTCCTGCTTGATGATCACGGCCACAGTCCCGATTGCGCCGCCAAGCGCCAGCGAGCCAACGTCACCCATAAAGATTTCCGCCGGATGAGCGTTATACCAGAGAAACCCGATGCTCGAGCCCACCATGGCTCCGCAGAAGACCGTCACTTCCGCTACCTGAGGCATTTTTTGTAGTTCAAGATATTCTGAAAAAACGACGTGTCCGCTGAGATAGGTAAGGATCGTCAGCGCTCCGGCGGCAATCACCGTGCAGCCGATGGCCAGCCCGTCGAGCCCGTCGGTGAGATTAACAGCATTGCTGGATCCCACCAGCACCAGCATCACAAATAACACAAACGGAATAAATGCCAGCCACCACACATGCGGATAATGCCGGAAGGTCTCAATCACCAGGTCAGGGCGAAACTGCTTGAAGAACGGCACCATCAGGTGCGTGGAATATTGGCGCGTCGCGGTCAAAGTGACCAACGCCACGGCCACAAATCCGGCAGCTAGAAACTGCAGGACCAGCTTGGTACGCCCGGTCAAGCCCAGGTTGCGCTTGCGCACCACCTTTATATAGTCATCGGCAAAGCCAATGGCCCCGAACGCGATGGTGGAAAAAATTGCCAACCATATATATGTGTTGGAAAGGTCCGCCCAGAGCAGTGTGGGCACAATAATGGCAATCGTAATCAGCACGCCGCCCATGGTGGGCGTACCGGCTTTTTTCTGGTGACCCTTGGGGCCTTCTTCTCGGATATATTGGCCAATCTGGAAATCGCGCAGCTGCTTGATGATGGCCGGGCCAATAATCATGCCCATGAACAGCGCCGTAAGGCTGGCAAATGCGGTCCGGAAGGTAACATAACGAAAAATACGGAAAGGAGGAAAATGCGCGAATAGTCGTTGATAAAGAAGCCAGTAAAGCAACGGTCCTCCGGACAGCATTTAGTTCTTAGTATTTAGAATTTAGCATGCGGGACTGGCTGCGTCGTGCCTGAGAACCGTGACGCAATGATTCTTTGTGTATTCAAAAGGTTCCTGTAGACTCTCATGATTTTCCAGCCGCTTTGGACTGTGTTTCAA
>JBARNL010000230.1:0-4950 GCA_049802955.1 Candidatus Angelobacter sp. | reverse complement strand
GTTCCGGTTTCTCCGGTGTTTGGGGGGTATCTTTGGGGCTAGTACCAGATTTTAGCCGGTCAGATATCTAAATCCTGCGACACAAACGGCATAGCACCACAAGTTATTGTGGTATTGATGCACACGGTTCGCGATTTGACCTCAAATGTTACTAAGGGAGTAGTGCAGGACTCGGGGATTACCCCGAAAGTAATGTGAACTTGTGGGTCAGAAATCAGAGGAATTGCTGAATTTCCTGAGTGATCGTCGAGATTTGGGATTAAACGAGTCCCAAGGAGGTCGCCAAATCTCGAGAAGTCCGGTCGACCTCCTCAGCTTTATGATGCTCGACATTTATTCCGTCCTCAGCGCCTGGGTTGGTTCAATCCTGCACGCGCGCAACGCGGGAATTGCGCTGGCAATCGCCGCAGTAAGCACTAGGCTTCCGATCATGGAAGCGAAGACCAGCGGGTCCAGCGGACGGGTTCCATACAGAATCGATTTGATCAGCATGCCGGCTCCCGCGCCGCCGAATATTCCAATGACAAGTCCAACCAACACTGGCCGCATGCCATCGACCAGGACAAGCCGCAACACTGCGCCGCGTTGGGCTCCCAAGGCCATGCGAATGCCGATCTCAGAGACTCGCTGGGTAACCAGATAAGACAGCACTCCATAGAGACCAACCGCGGCCAGCATCAGCGAGAGCAGCGCAAAGCCGAGCACCAGCGAAGCACTGAAGCTCTGGGTCGCAGTAGCCTCTCCGACGATCTGCTGCATGGTCCGGACTTTATAAGACGGCATCTCAGGATCGAGAGCTGAAATCTGTCTCTGGACTGGCAATGCCAAACTTAAGGGTTCTACCACCGCACGCACCACGATTGTCGCTACGCTGTCCAGCATGGGATCGCCATTCAGGATGGAGCGATAAATGGTGGCCTTGATTGGTTGGCCGACATCATGAATCGTATCGCCTACAACACCAATGATTTCGTAAATCTCCGGCGTATTCCCAGAGAATGCAATCTTCACGTGCTTTCCCACAGGATCTTCCCCGTGGAAGAACTGGTCTGCAAATTTCTTACTGATCATTACATGATGGGTGCGTCCCAGCTTGTCTTGATCGTTGAAAACGCGGCCGCTCAACAAAGGAATTTCGAGCGTGCTGAAATAGCCGGGATCCGCCTTACGAACGAGCGCATCCAGCTCCAGGCTGGGCCCCTGTGCAGGATGCTCAGGGATAGTGAACACGTTGTCGCCTCCGTACCCCGCGCCTGGAGCCTTTGAGATGAGCCCGGCAGCTTGCACTCCCGGTAAGCTGCGAACCCTCGCCATCAGCGCCTCATGAAATGCGAGAACTTTTTCCGCTGTATCGTATTTCTTTTCAGGTAATCCGTATTGGACTGTCAGCACGTTATCTGTCAGACAGCCAAGGTCGGATGTGCGCAGATGAATAAAACTTCTGAATAGCAATCCGGCAGATATAAGAAGGACCACTGTAAGCGCGATCTCAGCCGTAAGTAGCACCTTTCGCAGCGCCGCGCGGGAGACGCTCCCACCAATAGAGCGCGCGGAATCCTGCAATGCTCCCAGCAGGCTCCTCCCGGTTGAGGAAATAGCAGGTACCAGCCCCGCCAGTAACGCCGTGAGCAGTACAATGGCAATCGAAAACGCAAGAACGGATGCGTCGATCTGGATGGCGTCAGCGCGCGGCAGGTCGCGCCAATGCGTCGCAAGCCACCGCGTGGCTGAAATCGAAACCAGCCAGCCTACCGCACCACCGGCAATGGCAATCAGAAGGCTCTCTGTCATCTGCTCCTGAATCAGCTTCCTACGGCTGCCGCCCAGCGCACCTCGGATTGCCACTTCCTTGCGTCGCGCCGCGCTGCGGGCCACCAGGAGATTCGATACGTTCAAGCATGCAATCAGCAGCATGCATCCTACCGAGCACATCAGCACGATCAGCGGCGTCTTTGCATCCTGAACAACATCCTCAATCATCGGCCGCATAAGCACGTCTTCCGCCACCGGCTTGCCCTGATTTTGCATGTGGATCTGATACTGCAGTGCGCTGACCTCCTTTAGCGCCGCGGTAGCACTCTGTTTATTTTTGAGCCGCGCAATGACGTAGCTTTGGTGATGATCGGGCCGGATCTCGTCCGGCATGAAGATCGGAGTGTAAGGAATCCAGACCTTTACCGCGGGATCAGGATACGTAAACCATGCCGGCAGCACTCCAACCACCGTGTAGGGCTTTGAATCAATCCGTACTTGCGTTCCGACAATACCTTTATCACCGCTGAACCGACTTTGGAAGAGGCTCCATGAAAGGATAACCACATCGTTGGCGCCGAATCGATCTTCATCCGGGGTGAACGTCCGGCCGAATACCGGCTGCACACCCAGCACGGAGAATAGATTCCACGAACCACCTGCTCCGGTCACAACCTCAGGCATTTCGCCTTGCATGGTGCTTATGTGACCCGCCCACCAGCGCCACGCGCCCATATCCTGAAAGCCATGCGTTTGCGCGCGCCAATCGCGAAAATCAGCAGGAGCTACGACGTTATAAGGAAATTCCGACTGCCCCTGGCGGAAATGCTCGTACAGCATCACCAATTTGTCCGGCTCACGAAACGGCAACGGCCTCAGCAGCACCGAACGCACAATCGTAAATAGCGAAGTGGTTGCGCCGATTCCCAGAGCCATGACTAAAATGGCCGTCAGCGAAAATCCGGGCGTGCGCAGCAACGTGCGGGCGCCATAGCGCAAATCGCGCCAGAGTCCCTCTAGCCAGTTCCAACTCCAGAACGTTCGCGCTTCATCACGCAGGACCGTCGGATTGCCGAAAAGACGCAGGGCCGCAGAACGGGCCCGTTCCGTCTCCATGCCGTTTGCTATGTTCTCCGCAATCTGCTGTTCCAGGTGGAACTCCAATTCTTGATTCAAGCGCTCCGTCTCGCTCTTGCGGTTGAACAGCATCAGGATCGCCATTCGAAGTCGTTGCACCCAGCGCATGCTTCCCTCCCAGCTACAGGCTCTCGATCACTACGTCAATCGCCGTGGAAAGGCGTTTCCAGCTTTCCTTTTCTTTTTCCAGTTGGCTGCGGCCGGCGGCCGTAAGTGAATAGAATTTGGCCTGCCTGCCCGTCTCGCTTTCATTCCATTTGGCTCGTATCCAGCCCTGCTGCTCCAGCCGATGCAAAGCGGGATAGAGAGATCCCTGCTGGACCTGCAATACTTCATTCGAAATCTGCTGGATACGCTTGGCGATGGCCCACCCGTGCTTCGGCTCCAAAGAGAGCGTTTTAAGAATCAGAAGGTCCAGTGTTCCCTGGACCAGATCACTTGGTTTTCCCATACTATGATTATCGACAACTTCATTGTAGATCGTCAAGGTATCACGCCTTGATAGACGGCCAAAACCCAGAGTGGTTAGCTTGCAAGATTGATGTCGCAAAAAATAGCCGCGAATTATGCGAATGAACACGAATCAAAAACATCCAAATCTGATTCGCGTCTCTTCGCGTGCATTCGCGGCTGATTTGCTTTGGCCAGCAGCTAGCGGCTACAAGCTAGTAGCTCTACTTACGCCAGATCGAACAACAGCACTTCACTGCCGTCAGCGCTCCCGCTGATTTCCAGTTTCGTTTCCTTCGAGACAGCAGCTCCGTCGCCGGCCTTCAACTCCTGACCATTCACGTTCACCGCTCCGCGCGCAACCTGCACCCAGGCGTAGCGTCCGTCGGCAAGCGCATGCTCCACCGACTCAGCTTTCCCCAACGCGACGGTATAAAGCTCCGCGTCCTGATACAGCTTTACCGCGTTGCTGCCGTTTCCTCCACTCGGAGAAGCCAGCAGCCTGAGCTTGCCTTGCTTCTCTTCCGCCGGAATGGCCTTCTGTTCATAATTCGGATTGATCCCTTCTTGCTCCGGCATGATCCATATCTGGTAGAGATGGACCGGTTCGGTCTTTGAGTGGTTGAACTCGCTGTGGCGCACTCCCGTCCCTGCGCTCATCTTCTGCACCTCTCCCGGACGGATCACCGAACCTATTCCCATACTGTCCTTGTGCTCGAGCGATCCTTCCAGCACCACGGTAATGATTTCCATATCGCGATGCGGATGCGTGGGAAATCCGTAGCCCGGCTGCACCCAATCTTCATTGATTACCCGCAGGCTGCGGAAGCCCATGTGCTTTGGATCGTAATAATCGCTGAATGAAAATGTGTGATACGTATTCAGCCAGCCATGGTCGGCGTGGCCGCGTTCTTTGGCTTTTCTTACCTGAATCATATTTGTCTCCCAATTTCTGCAGTTATGCTCGAGCTTTTGATTTCTCTGGACCCGGTAATTTGCTTGCTGACGTTAGATGCTTTGATATCAAAATAGTTTCAGGGAGTCGGGAGTGCGTATAAATCGAATAAAATCAGTCCTTCTTGGGTGCCGGACGCAGATTCAGGATCGGCAAAAGGCTGCTGTAATCGTCAGTCCATAGCCGGAGGCCAGCTTTGGGCTCGATCTTTGTGCTGGCATCGGCGATTTCGGGCAAAGCCAGAAATTGTTCATTGGCCGTCACCAGCACCCAGTCTGAACTGAAGGCGCCGGTGTCATCGTTGTCTTCGGTTGTTACCAAAACGGCATGCAGGCCGGCATGGTCTGCTTGTGCTTGCACCACGGGAGCCAGGCTCAGATAGCTGTTGGAGATGTGGAAGGCAATGATCCCGCCCGGCGCCAGGTGTCGCTGATAAAGCTTGATAGCTTCCGCCGTGAGCAGATGCACCGGAATGGCGTCGCCGGAAAATGCGTCTACGGCAATCACGTCATAGTTTTCCGGCGGCTCAGCTTCCATGGAGAGCCGCGCGTCGCCATGCGCGATCTCAATCTTGGCCCGCGATTCCCGCAGGTATGTAAAAACATTCTTCGCTATGACCTCAACGCGCGGGTCAATCTCATAAAAACGAAACACAT
>JBARNL010000229.1:0-2565 GCA_049802955.1 Candidatus Angelobacter sp. | reverse complement strand
GGCCATCTCAGTGAGGAATTCATCGGCGCGATAGCAATGGATCTGCACCAGCAGCTTGCCGCGAAGAATATCGGCCAGCGCTTCCAGCTTCAGGTCTTTCTTGGGAGGCGTGGCGTCTTTGTCACCTTTTTTTACTTTTGCGTCGTAATCGTCCCAGGTGCGCATGTACTCGCGGGCTTCAATAAAAGCCGCGCGCATCACTTCAAAATTGCCCATTCGCGTGGAAGGAAGCTGGTTCCTGCTGCCATAGACGCGCTTGGGATTCTCGCCGCTGGCAAACTTGATGGACTGGGGCGCGCCCGGGAAGATCATCTCATCGCGACCGAGGCCGTATTTGTGCTTGATTACCACGGCCTGGCCGCCAATCATGTTGGCTGAGCCATGCAGCAGCAGCGATGTGGTAACGCCGCCGGCCAGCGCGCGATAAATTGCTTTATCGTCGTAGTCAAAAGCGTCACGCATCATCATTTGCGGTGTAATGGGGCTAGTGGCTTCATTTACGTCATCATCCAGCGCGATGTGCGAGTGTGAATCAATGATGCCGGGCATCACGAACTTTCCGCTGGCATCGATCACGGTGGCCCCCGGCGGCGCATTCACGTTCTGCCCCACGGCGGCAATCTTCCCGTTGTGGATATAGATGCTGCCGTTTTGAATCTTGCCATGTGTCACCGTGAGAATCGTCCCGCCTTTAATGACCACGTCGTTATGGATGGCCGGTGCTTCCGGCGCGGGCTTTTTGTTGGGCGTGGCATTGTCCGTGACGGCGTTGGCTTTGGATTCAGTTCCGGGCGTGGCTTGCTCCGGACTGGCGGGATTTTGCGATGCGGCCGGGTTTTGAGAAGACGAAGGCTGCTGCGTGGTCTGGGGCTGCTGCGCAAGGGCAAAACTGCTCAGCACCCAACACAATGACAGCAGCATCACGCGATACAGATGAGGGCGATGCGGCATAGGCTTGAACTCCGAGAGGAACGAATGGAAGAACTCGCGATTCTATGGGAGCAGCTGGCAATTGGCAATCGGCAATGCGATAGGTGCATTTCGTCCCACGCTAGCGATCAGCAACGGGCAGAGGGATCGCCGCAGATTTCCGCTGAGGGCCGCAGATGAAGAAGAATTAGCCGCGAATTTCGCGAACGAACGCGAATCCAATGAAATGATTCGCGTGTTTCGTGTTAATTCGCGGCTGGCCTTTTTGGCTAATTACCAATTGCTAATTGCCAGCTGCTTGGGCTGAGTGCTGATTGCTGACTGCTCTCTGCTACATTAACCGCATGCGAGCTGTCGTCCAAAGAGTGAGCCGTTGCCGCGTGACTGTGGAAGGCAACGTTGTCGGCGAGATCGGCACGGGGCTGCTGGTGCTGCTGGGTGTGAGCAAGGCCGATAATGAAGTTGCGGCGGACTATTTGGTGGAAAAGATCATTGGCCTGCGCATTTTTGAAGATGCGGAAGAGAAGATGAATCTTTCCGTACAGGATTCCGGCGGCGCGGTGCTGGTGGTTTCACAGTTCACGCTCTATGGCGATGTGCGGCGGGGCAAGCGTCCGTCATTTGACGCGGCAGCGCGGCCAGAAGAGGCCAAGCGGCTTTATGAATATTTTGTCGACAAAGTGCGCGCGGCCGGTCTGCGCTGCGAAACAGGACAATTCCAGGCCATGATGGAAGTTGAGCTGGTGAACTCCGGCCCGGTGACGATTATGGTGGATTCAGAGAAGGTGTTTTGATCACCGCCTACTTTTTGATTGACGCTGCTGGCTGGACCTGGGTCATCGTTATCGCCGTGCTTTTGGTTGGCGGTTATTTCTTTATCGATAGGCTGATGCGAAAAGGCATCTATGAGGGCAGAGCTGGTGGCCGCATGATGGGCAGGATGGGCAGCGCTCAGTCAGAGCTGCAAATGCTGGTTGATCCCGCACATCGCCACGTGATGGAAGAGCGCGAGCGCAAACGCGGAGAGCACGATGATTCGGGAGACGATCCGGACGTGAATTGAATTTCTGATTTGCGATACGTCCCACCCCTGTGTACCATTCCTCCGCTATGAAAATCTGGCTTGCTCTTGTTCTGCTCTTTTCTTCAGCAAGTTTTGCCCAATCCCGCCCGTCGCCTTCAGGCGATGAAACGCAACAACTTCTGCAAGCTCTGGCGGACGCTCCGGGGCCGTCCGGCTTTGAGGAGCCCGTGCGCAAGATCATGGTGGAGCGCATGAAGCCGCTGGCGGAAAAGCTGAGCTATGACGGACTGGGATCGGTTATTGCCGTGCAGGGCACAAGCGGCCCGCGCATTATGGTGGACGCGCACATGGACGAACTGGGCGGCATGGTGCGTCGCGTGAGCAATGACGGATATCTCACCATGCAGATGCTGGGCGGCTGGCTGGACCAGGCCCTCGTCGATCAGCGCTGGATAATCATCGGCTCCAAAGGCCCGGTGCGGGCGATCACCGGAATTCGCGATATTCACATTTTGCCGCAGGAGGAGCGCACGAAGGTCTTTCCCCGAGATTCGATTTTCCTGGATGTGGGCGCGAAGAACGCCGCCGAAGTCGCGGCCATGGGGCTGGAG
>JBARNL010000228.1:0-2382 GCA_049802955.1 Candidatus Angelobacter sp. | reverse complement strand
CCTTCGGTCTCCAGATCGCGCAGCGTGGTAAAGCCCTGCTCCAGCGCTCGCTGCGCCGATACAGCGGCCCGCGCAGCCCGGTAAGACGAAGGATGCTTCAGCAATTGCTCATCATAGCTTTCAACCTTTGGGTCTTCACCCTGAAGAAAGATGTGCGTGTGGGTATCGATCAGCCCGGGAAGCACGGTCACATCCGCGGGTAGATTGATAACTGTGGCTCCAGCCGGCGGATTGCCTCCGCTGGTCACGCTTTCAATCTTATTGCCCTTGATCACAACCAGCACGTTGTGCCGGACCTGGTTCGATATGCCATCAATCAGATTAGCGGCGTGGATCGCAATCACTTTTTCAGGTGCAGGGTTGCCCTTTTGCTGCGCAACGGCAGTCTGCGCTGTGGCGATTGTTACCAGAGTTGAAGCAAACAGCAGGATTACGCACAGAATGGCTTTGCGGCTCAACATTGAAGACTCCTATCCGGTGATTAAGCTCATAACAAATACGCCTTGCAGCGCGAATATGCAATTGATTTTGTGCTGAAACGGTTTATGGATTTTACAAGGCAAGAGCGCCAACAGGCAGCGGTGGAAAAAATTCTCCAGCTAACTTCGGCGATACCTTTTAACAGATGGCGCAAAGTGGTGGGTAATTGGTAAAACAAACAGGGCAGCCGAAGCTGCCCTGTCTGTTTAAATGTACAAAAGCCTTTACGCTGGTGAAGGTTTACCCGGCGCGATGCCCGGCGTCCTGCCCGGTTCCGGTTTCAGTACTTGCTGAACACCGTCACCGTCGCCCTTTTGTGGTATCACGCGCGCGGGAAGCTGTTTGCCTTCAAGAATCAGCTTCAACTCGTTGGCGTCCAGTACTTCGCGCTCCAGCAGGGCCAGGGCTATGCGGACCATGGCATCACGGTTTTCCAGAATGATGCTCTTGGCTTTCTCATAGCCGGTGTTGACCAGGCGGCGGACTTCGGAATCAATTTCTCGCGCCGTCTCTTCGCTGAAATCGCGATGCTGTGAAAGCTCGCGTCCCAGGAATATCTGCTCTTCTTTCTTGCCGAAGGTCAGCGGTCCCAGGCTGCTCATGCCCCATTCGCAAACCATCTTGCGCGACATTTCTGTGGCGCGCTCAATGTCATTGCCTGCCCCGGTGGACATCTGGTTAAGGAAAATTTCTTCCGCCAGTCGACCGCCCATCATCACGGCAATCTGCGTGTTGAGATAGTCAAGGGTGTAGTTGTGCTTGTCGGTTTCCGGCAGCTGCATGGTCACGCCCAGCGCCATTCCACGCGGGATAATGGTGACTTTATGCAGCGGATCGGCGTGCGGCATCAAGGCAGCCACAATCGCATGGCCAGCTTCGTGATAGGCCGTGACCTTCTTCTCTTCTTCCGTGAGCAGGAGGCTCTTGCGCTCCGCGCCCATCAGGACCTTATCTTTGGCCAGCTCAAAGTCATACATCAGCACGGATTTGCGGTTGTTGCGGGCCGCGTTCAGCGCCGCTTCATTCACCATGTTGGAAAGTTCTGCGCCGGAAAAGCCCGGTGTGCCGCGCGCCAGTATCGAGAGATCAACGTCATCGGCCAAGGGAATCTTGCGGGTATGTACGCGGAGAATTTCTTCACGTCCGCGAACATCAGGAAGTGGGACCACTACGCGACGGTCAAAGCGTCCGGGGCGCAGCAGAGCGGGATCAAGCACGTCAGGCCGGTTGGTTGCGGCGATCAGGATCACGCCCTCATTCGATTCAAAGCCGTCCATTTCGACGAGCAGTTGGTTGAGCGTCTGTTCGCGTTCGTCGTGTCCGCCGCCCAGGCCAGCGCCGCGATGGCGTCCAACGGCGTCGATTTCGTCGATGAAGATGATGCAGGGAGCGTTCTTCTTGCCTTGCTCAAAGAGGTCGCGTACGCGGCTTGCGCCAACGCCAACAAACATCTCAACAAAATCCGAACCGGAGATGCTGAAAAAAGGAACGTTTGCTTCACCGGCAACGGCGCGCGCCAGCAAGGTCTTACCGGTTCCAGGATGGCCTACCAGCAGAACACCCTTGGGAATGCGTCCGCCGAGCTTCTGGAACTTCTGCGCTTCACGCAAAAATTCAATGATTTCGCGCAGCTCTTCCTTGGCTTCATCCACGCCGGCCACGTCTTTAAACGTGATCTTTTTCTGCTGCATAGAGAGCAATCGCGCACGGCTCTTGCCAAAACTTAGTGCCTTGTTCCCACCGGTCTGCATTTGCCGGATCATCACAAACCACAGCACGCCCAACAGGATGAAAGGCGAAAACTGGATGATGGCCATGGGCCAGTTCCAGCCCTGGCTATCTTTAAATGTCGTCTTGGTGTCCTTGTGGTCGTCCAGCGCCTTCAACAGGGCGGGATTTGTG
>JBARNL010000227.1:0-1578 GCA_049802955.1 Candidatus Angelobacter sp. | reverse complement strand
CCATGGATTAGTAGTGGCGGCCGGGACAGAAATCAATTTTCATGGTTTGACTAATCCTCGGTCCCACTTAAGTTCATCCGCAAATTTCTTTCGCAAGACCTTCCGATCGGCCCTCTGCTCCCGCAAGTTCCTCAAGCTCAACGCATCATGCCTTTTCGCCAGGCGGACATTCTTTTCGTCGCGCAGCAGCGGGCAATGAAAATATGCCGGCACTCGATATCCCAGAGCGCTGATCAGGAGCATCTGGCGTGCGGTGCTCTTGAGCAGGTCTGCGCCGCGGACGACTTCCCTGATCTGCATGGCTGCGTCGTCGACCACCACGGCAAGTTGATAGGAGGGGATGTCGTCACGACGCCAGAGCAGGAAATCTGCGAAGTCGCGTCCGGTGACGAACTCCCGCCGCCCGAAATAACCGTCAGCAAAGGAGATCGTTTCATTATCGGGGACTTTGAATCGCCAGCTTACTCCTGCGGGTGAATCGTAGTCTCTTGCTGTTCCGATTTTTTCGCGGCAGGTTCCGGGGTAAGGAAGTTCGTCGTCAGGTGGGGTTTGGACCGTAGCAGATTGCGATGAAGGTCCTTCCGTGAGAAATAGGACCGCAGCCGCCCCCGGCTGCGATGAGGGATCTTTTGCGATCGCAGGCGAGGCTGCCTGCGGTCCACAGTCATTCAGATGGTGAAACTCTGCTCCAGGCGATGTTTCTTCGTGCGGCGCTGACAGCGCTCGCTCTAAATCCTTTCGCGAACAAGTACATGGATAGATCAAGCCGCTGTCGCGCAGCTTGCGCCATGCGTCGAGATAAAAACTGCGGCGTTCGCTCTGCGAGTACGGCCCAAAGCTGCCGCGTCCGGAATCTCCGTGGCTAACGACGCCGCCAAGATCGGGGCGCACAGGCTGGCCGCTTTTGCCACTCTGGAATGAGATATCCGGCCCTTCGTCCCAATCCAGCCCGAGCCAATGCAGGTCTTCATACATGGCGCGGACGAACTCCGGCTTGCATCGCTGGTAATCGAGATCTTCATTGCGGAAGATGAGTTTGCCGTTTGCGGCGCGGGCGCGCTGCCACGCCACCCAGAAGGTGCGTGCGTGTCCCAGATGTAGATATCCGGTGGGAGAAGGCGCAAGCCGACCGCGATAAGAAGAGCTTCTAGCCATTAGTTCTTGGCCTTTAGCTTTGTATTTTTAGCTGCCAACATGCGTCGCTAAGGTTGGGAGCACGGTTCCCCAGCCATTTTCCCTGAGCTGTTGGCCTTCAGCCGAAATCACTAATCTAAAACAGAGAAGCTAAATGCTAATGGCCAATGGCTGATTTGCTAATTGCTGATTTGCCAATGGCTATTTTGGTTTGATCACGACCAGATTCGGAGGTGCGGGCGAACCGTCTGCTTTTTTGAAGGATGTGGGAATCTGGACTTCGTCGACATTGCTGTTCAGATTGATTCGGTCAACAGTGTTGGTTCCGGCGACGCCCACCCACAGCGTGGCGCCATCCGGAGTCAGGCTGCCGTTCAATGGCTCAGTAGCGCCGGCAGGTAATGGAATTCCTATTACGTTGGTTACATTCAACACTGAAATTAC
>JBARNL010000226.1:0-4308 GCA_049802955.1 Candidatus Angelobacter sp. | reverse complement strand
CTTTAACGTCTCTTCCGCCAGATCGGCGGAAAATTGATGTTCGGCGATATCAAGCGCTGTAAGGCAGACGCCGCTCACCGCGACACTCTCACCGGTTTTTAATTCCGATGGAATCGATTCCGCCTTGATAGCGATGCGTGTGGATCCGCGACTCTGGCCGGCCATACGCTCAGTAGAGATAATTTCGCCCGTTTCCTGGATGAGCCCGGTAAACATCAGATGTGCGCCTCCGGCGCCTGGTCAGGATTGCGCAAGTAGCCTTCGACGGCGAAATCTTCACCGAAACGATGCAGAACGATATCCTTCACCTGGGCCGCTTCACTTAGACGACGGAATCCTTCGCCGCCGGCAAAAGGCACCGATCCGCCACCGGCAAGAATCTTGGGCGCGTAATAAAGAAAAACCTTGTCCACCATGTCCGAAGCAAGGGCAGCCCAGTTGACCAGCGCGCCGCCTTCAATCAGCAGGCTGGTAATTTCCAGCTCGCCAAGACGAGCGACAATCCTGCCAAGGTCAGGGCGGCCGTCACTGGAGCCGAGGGGAATTTGCTCCACACGGATTCCTTGTTCTTCCAGCTTACGGCGTTTATTTTCTTCCGCGAACGAGCAAAAGATCAGCACGTTATCTTTAGCGGTCTTAACCAGGCGCGATTCCAGCGGGCAGCGGAGACGCGAATCGAGCACAACGCGCAACAGGGGACGGCGGCGGGGAAGTCCCGTGCGGTCCGTGAGCAAGGGATCGTCCGCGATGATAGTGCCAACGCCGACCATGATCGCGTCTGACTCATGCCGCAGCTCTTGCACGTGGGCGCGCGCTTGCTCGCTGGTGATCCAGCCGCCCGTGGCGCCGGTTGCTCCAAGAGCAGAAGGGTTAAAGGAATCACCGGGAGGCGGAGCGATCTTGCCATCCAGCGTCATGCCGGACTTTAATGTGACCAGCGGGAGACCGGTAAGAATGTGGCGAGCGAAAGCTTCATTGAGCCGGCGAGCTTCGGCTTCAAATAACCCAGATTCAACCGTGATTCCGGCTGCGCGCAGTTGTTCGAACCCTTTTCCCGCAACTTTAGGATTGGGATCCGCCATCGCCGCGACCACACGCTTGATGCCGGCAGCAATTATTGCATCGGTGCATGGAGGCGTTCGTCCCCGATGGCAATGCGGCTCAAGGTTGAGATAGATTGAGCCTCCGCGAGCATTGGCTCCAGCCTGCTCCAGGGCCAGAACTTCGGCGTGCTTGATGCCTTGAAAAGTGTAAAAGCCGTCGCCAACGAGCTGACCATTGCTATCTGTAACGACTGCACCGACGCGGGCGCCGGGAGAGGTGAGTCCGCTGCCTCGGCGGGCAAGGTCCAGAGCGTGGCGCATGAAGTGCTCGTCTTGTTCAGAAAATGCCATGATTTACACGATGGCTGACCGAGGATTAATTCGTAGAAAACAATGACTCGGCAAAATTCTCAGCATTAAACGGCAGAAGATCGCCAGCCTTTTCGCCAACGCCTACATAACGCACCGGCAGTCCCAATTCGCGCGAAATAGCTACAACGACACCGCCTTTTGCGGTACCGTCGAGCTTGGTAAGAACAATTCCAGTGACTCCCGCAGATTCGGTAAACAGGCGTGCCTGCTGCAATCCGTTCTGGCCTGTGGTGGCATCCATCACGAGCAGGACTTCATGCGGTGCTCCGGGAATAATACGATGCGCGGTACGCTTCATCTTTTCCAACTCGGCCATCAGGCTGGTTTTGGTGTGGAGACGGCCGGCGGTATCCACGATCACACTATCCGTGTGGCGCGCCTTGGCGGCGTTGAGAGCGTCATAAAGCACGGCAGAGGGGTCGCCGCCCGGCTTGGTCTTGATTACTTCCACGCCCGTGCGCGAGCCCCAGATCTCAAGCTGCTCAATGGCCGCCGCGCGAAATGTATCTGCGGCGCAAAGCAGGACCGTTTTGCGTTCCGTGCGCAGGGCATGCGCCAGTTTGCCAATGGTGGTTGTTTTTCCGGTGCCATTCACGCCTACCACCATGATGATTTCCGGCTCGCCTTTCGCCGGTTTGCCGGCGCGCGCCGGCGTGGCATTCAGGATGGCAAGCACCTGCTCCTTAATGAGTTTTTTTAGCTCCCCTGTGTCCTTGATCTGCTTGCGATCCGCCTTTTCGCGCAGTTTGGACAATATCTCCTGTGTCGTCTTCATGCCCAGGTCAGCCCCGAGCAATATTCCTTCCAGATCGTCCAGTGTGCCGCTGTCGATCTCCTTAGTGAAGGCCATCACTTCATCGATGCGCTCGCTCAGGTTCTCCCGCGTGCGCGTGACTGCCTGCTTCATCTTGTCGAGAAAGGACGGTTGCGGTGTTCCAAATAAGGTCTGAATCATTGTGTTTGTGTATGAATGTCTGCCGAACCCTTGATTATATCGGTATGCCTTCTGGTATTCACTGTCTAGGCTCCCGCGCCGAGATGTGCGAGACGCCAGTCCATGACTTAAGCTACATTTTGAGAAGGCGAGTTGAGAAAGCGAGAGATTTGCGGTGTTTGAAGCAGGTTGTTTTCTTATGGTCTGCGGTGCAGGCAGGAACGAATCAGAGTGCATCTAAACTTACTCAAACACCATGGCGCGAGGGGGAGCATGAACACGATGAGCAAATTAAATAGGGAGGCGCAGCTCGAAGTTAACGAGGTGCGTGTGATCGCGGATTTGCGGATTATGCATGCCAAGGTACACGAATTGTTTGAAATTGTGACTGTACTCAAGCGCGGACATGAGGACATCGCAATCCGGCGATATGCCGATCATGCCATGCTGGAGAAGGACATCCAGCGCGTGGATGAAATTTACCTCTGGTTTGTGAGCTTGAAGGAAGAAAGATTGAAGCTGAGGAAGAAGTGATTCGCCGGTGCGATCCAATTTTCTAGCGAATCACGATGGTCCCCTATGCTTGAGTCTGTGCGCTGACAGCTGCGGCAGATGCGGCTTCCTCGCCGCTTACGGTGGCAGCGCGATGAATGCGCAGCTTACCTGTTTCAAATACCTTGGTCATTGCCGCGACAACTGTGGGATCAAACTTGGTCGCCGCCAGAGAATTGATAATTCGGATTACATATTCAGGGTCCATCGCGGCCTGGTAAGGACGATTCGTGGTCATGGCGTCAAACGTGTCCGCAACCATGATAATTCGCGGCATCAGGGGAATCTGCTCGCCTTTGAGGCCGTGAGGATAGCCGCGTCCATCCAGCGATTCATGATGCAGTTCGATTCCCGGCAGCATGTCCCGCAACGCCTCTACCGGACGCAGAATGGCGGCGCCTTTTGTGGTATGCGTTTTCATGATCTCGAATTCTTCCGGCGTAAGCGCTCCGGGCTTTTTCAGGATGCGGTCTTCAATGCCGATCTTGCCTACGTCATGCAACTGCGCGGAGACCCGAATTTTCTCTATATCTTCTTCTTTCAATCCCATCTCGGTGGCGATGAGCACTGAATAGCGCGTAACGCGATCAGAATGGCCGCGCGTGTACGGATCTTTTTCGTCCACCGCGCCGGCCAGCATCTGGATGGAACTCAGGAACAGCGCGCGGTTTTCTTCCGCGGCTTTCTTAAGATCATCGACGAACTGTTCCAGATCGTCCGTCATCGTGTTGAAGGTCTGGGCCAATTCGCCAAACTCGGTGCGGCTCTTGAGACGAACCCGATGGCTGAAATCGCCGCCGGCAATAGTGCGGCTGGATTGGGTCAGCACATGCAATGGCGTAGTGAGACGCCGGGCGGCCCAGATTCCGACAAAGATGCTGAAGGCGATGGCGATTAAAGCAGCGCGAATGGCGTCGCGGCGCATATCGGTAATATCGATGTACGCTTCTTCCTGTGTTTTCTGCGCGACAACGGCCCAGCCCAAACCGGTTACAGGGAAATACGTCCCGAGCATGGGAATACGGTTCTTGCCTTCCTGGACCGAGTAGTCCATGGTGACGGCGACCGGCACTTTACCTTTTTGATCGACGAAGTTTTTTACCAGCTCGTTGGAGTTCATGTCCTGGCCGGTGGCATAACGCGGGCTTGGCGATGCGACAACACGGCCTGAGCGATCGACAACGAACGTATCCAGGTTTTGCGTGTTCTTAGCTTGCTGGAGCTGCTTGACCAGATATTGCAAGTCAATCACCAGTTCCAGCGATCCAAGATATTCGCGATTGTCACTGAGGACCGGTTTGCCCACCACCATCACGGTGCGGGCTGTTTTGCCGGAACCGATGGCAAGCGGATCTCCGCTGTATTCGCGTCCGGCATGCGCGGCTGCGAGACCGCGCTCCAGCTCCC
>JBARNL010000225.1:0-2252 GCA_049802955.1 Candidatus Angelobacter sp. | reverse complement strand
CGACATCATTACAGCCACAGAAGCCGAAGAAGCCAAGCAGATGGTCCATACGGAACGGCCGGAGTTGATCCTGCTGGACGTGGTTATGCCGGGCAAGTCCGGCTATGACCTTTGCCGCGAACTGAAGGAAGATCCCTTTACCCGCCTGATACCCGTTGTGATGATAACCGGGCTGTCTGATCGCGATGACCGGGTGCGCGGCATTGAAGCCGGCGCAGACGATTTCCTGAGCAAGCCGCTGTATCCTGAAGAGCTGTTTGCCCGCGTCAAGTCACTGCTCAAGCTCAAAGAGTTTACTGACGAACTGGAAAACGCTGAAGCCGTCCTGGTGGCGCTGGCGCTGGGCATTGAGTCCCGTGATCCATACACCGGCAATCACTGTGAGCGGCTGGCGCATTATGCCGCCGATCTGGGCCACCACATAGGGTTGGACGGCGACAGCATTATCGCGTTGAAGCGCGGCGGTTATCTGCATGATCTAGGCAAAGTGTCTATCCCTGATGATATCCTCAAAAAAGGCACGCGCCTGACCCCCGATGAATGGGAGATCATGAAGCAGCACCCAGTCATCGGTGAGTCGATTTGCCGTCCGCTGAAGTCGTTCCAAAACGTGCTGCCTATTATCCGTAATCACCATGAGCACTGGGATGGCAGCGGCTATCCGGACCGGCTGACGGGATACGATATTCCGCTGCTGGCGCGGGTGCTCCAAGTGGTCGACGTTTATGACGCTCTGCGCACCGCCCGCCCTTATAAACCCGCACTGACCCATGATGAAGCCAAGCGCACCATGATTGAAGAAGCGGCGCGCGGCTACTGGGACCCAAATCTTGTGCCAGAGTTCTTTTCCATGCTCAAGAAGAAGGAACAAGCCGCATGAGTCTGGCTATCGAGTTCCCTTTGTCGAACGAAGGATTGCAGGCAGCCCAGCCGCAATACAGCATTGTGGTGCCGGCTTACAACGAGCGTGAACGCATCGGCGGAACGCTGGAGCAGGTGCTGAAACACATCCGCGAACAAAACTGGAGCGCGGAAGTGGTGGTGGTGAATGATGGCTCGCGCGATGATACCTCCAGCTTTGTCAGCGAATTTGCCGCCGATCATCCCGAGGTGCGGCTGATCGAAAATCCCGGCAACCAGGGAAAAGGCTACGCCGTCCGCAACGGAGTGCTCAACGCCCGCGGCAAAGTGATCCTTTTTACTGACGCCGATCTTTCTTCCCCAATTGCCGAAGCGCCAAAGCTGTTTGCCGCATTGGAAAAAGGCGCGGAAGTGGCCATCGGCTCCCGATGGCTCGATCCTTCATTGCAATTTCAGCGGCAGCCCTTGAAGCGGCAGATCATGTCACGCACTTTTAACCTGTTTACGCGCGCGGTTCTGACCTTTCCTTACCACGATACCCAATGCGGTTTTAAGGCATTTACGCAACGCGCGGCCAGGATGATCTTTCCTCTGCAGAAGATTAATCGCTGGGGCTTTGACGCGGAAATCATTTACCTGGCCCACCACTTGAAACTGGAAGTGGCTGAAGTGCCGGTAGCATGGGGCAATGATGAGCGCTCCAAAGTCCATCCCTGGCGCGACGGGTTTTATATGGGCGTGGATACGCTGAAAATTCGCTGGATGTCATTGACCGGCGGCTATCGCAGGCCTGCGGAGAAGTAGTTTCTTCTCATAGGTGGCGGGGGCATTGGTATCGCCCGCTGACTTCAAATCTCATTTGCGTAAATGACCGCCGAGATTGGCGGTCTAATTCAGAACACAGCGACGGCTATCAGTTCATGAAGCGGAGGCGCGGCGCACCAGAGGCGCTTTGCCAACCGGTTTCTTGCGAACAATCTCTATCCCGAGCTGGCGATCAAAGGTGAGCGTCATTTCATTGGAGCATGGACCGCAAAGCCAGAAATGTTCCACACGCTTCGATGCTTTTGGTTTGGCAGAAACGGCGCTCAACAACGCAAACTGAGGTTGCGGTGATTCAACCATAAAAATCTTGCCTTCGCGCAAATAAACCAGCGGAGTAGAACAGGCAGGGTTGGCGCATTTCGCGAGCATGGTTACTCCTTTGCCGGAATACCGGGCATTCAGGGCAAATGGGACCCTTTGCGAGAGAGTAGATGCAGAGGAAGTGTGGTTGGTTCACTGGAAGTTTGCTCTTTTTTGGGCCGCCGCGCCCCCAATCGCCGTGAATTCCATGCCGATTTCCGACGTCTGCAAGCTCTTAGGTTACAGCCAGTGCGGGCAGCAGGACC
>JBARNL010000224.1:0-4520 GCA_049802955.1 Candidatus Angelobacter sp. | reverse complement strand
ACACCACGATCCAGATATCGACGATGCTGAATTCGGCTCGTTTGTATCCGATCCGCAAGAAGGCCGCCGATCACAGCTGGGCTCGGTCTTTGTCCCTCTGGACAGCTGGATTTATCCTGAGTTGAAGCGCCTTTCCGCAATGGGATATATCCGCACACAGTTTCTTGGCCTTGAGCCGTGGACGCGTGAAGAATGTCTCCGGCAAATCCAGGAAGCAGAGTATTATGCGCAGGATCTCTCCACGCCTGCTTGGATTGCCAAGACAATCGAACTCCTCAAGTCCGAGTTCAGCCAGGACGGCGAGCACTTTTATTCCGCGGGCATCGATTCTCTTTATGCCCGTTACCAGAACATTTCCGGGGTGCCATTGCGCGACAGCTACCATTTCGGGCAAACGATCTGGAATGATTTTGGCCGGCCTTACGATCAAGGCGACAGCGTCATTACAGGCGTCTCCGGCAGCGCCGTAGCCGGAAGATTTTTTTTCTATGCTCGAGGCGAATACCAACATGCGCCCGGTCGAGGGCCTTTAACCCAGGAACAAAGCATTGTTATTGCGTCCATGGATCAGAATCCGGTGCTGCCGCTTTCGCCGATCTCTGAGATCAATCGTTTTTACCCTCTCGATATGTATGCGGGTGTTCACATAGGTAAATTCGCATTTTCATTCGGAAAGGAAAGCATGTGGCTTGGGCCGGGCGCAAGTGGACCGTTGATGCTCAGCAACAATGCCGACCCTATGTATGGACTGCATCTGACGCAGACCACGCCGCTTGAACTGCCCTGGATTTTCCATTACCTGGGCCAGATCAAAACGGAGTTTCAGTTTTCAAAATTATCCGGCCACCAGTTCCCGGCGCGGCCTTTCTTCAATCTCCAAAAAATCAGTTTTCACCCTACAGAAAATCTTGAGCTTGGATTTACCCGCGCTTCAATCTGGGCTGGAGTGGGCCATCCTTTTACTGCACGTGCTTTGGCAAGAAACTTCGGATCGTTTGGCGATAGCGGCCTCAAGGCTACCGATCCCAACGACCCCGGAGACCGCAAATCAGGACTTGATTTTTCTTACAGGCTTCCCGGGCTCAGAAATTGGTTAAGTCTGTATAGCGATTTCTATAGTGACGACGATCCTTCTCCACTGGCCAGCCCGCGCAGGGGAGCCATGAGTCCGGGGCTGTATCTCTCGCATTTCCCCGGCATTTCCCGGCTCGATCTTCGCATTGAGTCTGCGTCCACGCAGCTCATGGGCGCGGTGGACCATGGCGGCACGTTCCTTTACTTCAGCACCGAATATCATGACGCAAATACAAACAAGGGAATCTTGTTCGGAAATGCCACCGGACGCGACGGGCGCAGTTATCAGGGCTGGAGCACATATCATTTATCTGCTCAGGCAAGCATCCAGTTCAGCTATCGCGATGTGAAAGCCAGCTCATTGTTCCTGCCCGGCGGAGGAACACAGAGTGATGCCAGCACGCACTTGCTGTGGAGAATACATCGAAGCTTGCAGGTTGACGCATTCGTGCAATACGAGCGCTGGCTGATTCCCGCGCTCAAGCCCACGGCGGAGCACAACGTGACTGGCCAGGTGCAACTGACGTTCACTCCCAACTGGCGCATTCATGCCGATTGAGCAACCATCGGCAAGTCCATTTTCCCTGAGCTGGTATTTACGAGTTGGATGATGCAGAGGAGCGCGATGCCGATTCGGCCAGGTCGCCTGAGCGGACTTGGTAGATGTCTTCACACAAAGCGCGTAACACCTCAGCCACACTCCATGCCTGTGCGAAGCAACCACGCGGATGATGCGGGAGATCGCCATCAAAGATTTCTGAAAGCTGCCCCAGCCCGGCTTCGGTCAGATGTTTTTCAATTCCTCGCAATAGTTCATGCGCGCGGGATCGCGACTGTCCCGATCCGCCATTCACTTTGACGTAAGCGGAAATGAACGGCCCCAGCAGCCATGGCCACACCGTCCCTTGATGGTAAGCCGAATCGCGGCTGAGCTGATCGCCCTGGTACGTGCCTCGATATCGCGGGTCCAAGGAGCTCAGGGTCCGCAGTCCGACCGGTGTGAGAAGTTCGCGCACCACGGTTTCCACTACGGCGTGGGCGCGCTCCGCTGATAGCATCGAGTGATGCAGGCTGACCGCAAAGATCTGGTTCGGGCGCATCGAGCCGTCTGGCCGACCATCATTGACCACGTCGTACAAACACCGGAGATCGCTGTTCCAGAAAATTTGATTGAACGTCTCGCGGGCAAGCGACGCCATGCTTGAATATTGCTTCCGCCGCTCTTCGTCCTCGAAACGCGCCGCCAAATCCTCCATGATGCGCAGAGCGTTGTACCAGAGCGCCTGGATCTCAACCGGCTTGCCGCTTCTCGGCGTTACTACCCAGTCGCCAATCTTTGCGTCCATCCATGTGAGTTGTGTGCCCGGAGCGCCGGCGTTCAGCAGGCCATCTTCTTCCGCCTTGATGTTGTAACGTGTTCCCTTAATGTGGAACTCAACGATTTGGATGAACACCGGATACAGTTCGTCTCGTAAAAAATCATAATCGTTGGTTGCCGCCGCGTAAGCGCGGGCAGCGTCAAAGAACCATAGCGTGGCGTCTACGGTATTGAATTCCGCCTTTTCTCCCGAATCGACAAAGCGGTTCGGCAGCATGCCCATATCTGTCTGACCCGCAAAGTTCCGCAGAATGCTATTTGCAATGTCAGCGCGGCCGGTAAAAAGCGCGAGACCGGGAAGCGAAATCATGGTGTCACGTCCCCAGTCTGTGAACCATGGATAACCGGCAATCACAGTCCAGCCTTCGCCGCGGTGCACAAGAAACTGATCCGATGCCGCCGTGAGCGCGCTAACCAGTGGATCGTTCACTGGCGACAACGCAACCAGCTGATGCCGGCGTTGCAGTTCTGCTTTTCGGACGGCAGCGCCCTGGCGGATATCTTTCTGTTCAGTTGAAGCAATAACTGTTGCGCTCTGGTGCTCGCTGAGCTTCCATACAAGCACAAACGGATTGAAAAGGTCCTCCTGAAACTCGAGGCCCCGTTCCCGTTCCACTCGATAGAGGAACTTCCTGTACCAATAGCCTTGTTCTTGAAGTTGCGCGGCGTCATGCACAAAGTAGAGCCGCGGCAAGTCCGAATATGGTTGAAGGCTGGCGGTATTCCGTGCGATTTCAATCGCATTGTTGAAAGCGCTATTCTCGTGCGTGGTGGAATGATAATCGCGGAAAGCAACCAGCGGCCGTACTTCCAGCACTGGCTCTGTCCCTTGAGGCGCTTGCATGAGACGGTACTCAACCTGCACGGTGTTGCTGCTTTGCGGCATAAAGACGGTTTTTTCAAGGCGCACGCCCTCTACTTCAAAAGTCCACGTGGGAAAAGGATCGAGCCGAAAATTGCTGAGCAGCAAATATCCTTCAGGATGAATCGCGCCTTCGTATTCGTTGATTGCGTATTCGTTAGTGGAAAGCCCAATCCGATGATCGCCAATGACGAGCGTTTCTTCCAGCTTGGAGAGTAGAAGCATGCGTCCGCCCGGCGGGTTCAGCGCCGCCGTAAGCAGGCCGTGGTAGCGCCGCGTGTGGGCGCCGGTAATGGTGCCGCAGGCAAATCCGCCGAGACCATTCGTCTCAATCCATTCGCGGCTCAGGCCCGCTTGCAAATCCGTGCAGGCGCTTTTGTCGAAGCTAATCACATATATGCCACGTTGGTTGCAGTATTCGCGACGATTAATTCTCGAGGTATACCGCTCGCACGACCGTGCGGGCGATTCTCGCTATGCATTTTCGATCGGTAGCTCCTGCAATGCGTGCAATCTATACGCAACGCAAGGCGGCTATACGACCTGTTGCAGTAGTTCCAGAACGGTATTCTTTAGCCGCACAGGATCGGCGATTTCCGAGCCCTCCGCGATCAGGGCCGTCTCAAAGAGAAGTTCGATGGAGCGATCGAGAGACGGGTCCTCATTATTCGCCTGATAACGGTCATACAATCGCGCAACAATGGGATGGCCAGGATTAAGTTCCATAATGCGCCGCTGTTTGGGGCCACCGCCTTTACCCTTCTGCAGCAGGCGTTCCAAATGGGGGCTGTACTCATGCTCCTCGGTCACAAGGCAGGCAGGCGAATCTACTAATCGTGTTGATAGCCGTATCTGCTTCACGTGCTCATCTATTTTTTTCTGGCAAGCCTGGAGAAAGCTTGCATATTCTTCTTCCTTCTTCTTAACCTGTTCCTCAATTTCTTTTTTCTCTTCTTCCGTCCCCAGATTGACTTTGCCTTTGGTGACGGATTTCAAGCGTTTTCCGTCAATTTCGTGAAGATGCTCTGTTACTAATTCATCCACTGGGTCAGTCAGGTAAAGAACTTCATAGCCTTTCTGTTTTGGAACTTCGAGATGCGGAGAGTTCTCGATTACCTTGCGCGAGTCGCCGGTCAGGTAAAGGATTTCAGTCTGTTCCGGCTTCATTCTTTCGATATATGCCTTCAATGTGGTCAGCTCTTTTGC
>JBARNL010000223.1:0-4788 GCA_049802955.1 Candidatus Angelobacter sp. | reverse complement strand
AGCCAGCGTTGCCGGGGCCACTCTTGCATTCTTGATCGCGCGTTATGTTGCGCGGGACTGGGTCACGCGCCGCCTCAAAAAATATCCGAAGGCCGCCGCCATTGACCGCGCAATCGAGAAGAACGGTTTCAAGGCCGTGGTGCTGCTGCGCCTGCAACCGGTGCTGCCGTTCAACATCCTGAACTATGCGCTGGGGCTCACCAGCATCAGCCTGCGGGATTATATGCTGGCTTCATGGATTGGCATGTTTCCCGCCACCGTGCTCTATGTTTATCTGGGCTCCATCATGAACGATATTTCCGATCTCCTGCGCGGAAGGCCCAACTCCGGCATGGCTGGACGGCTCTTATTATGGGGCGGTCTGGCGGCGATTGTGGTTCTGGTATGGTGGCTGGGCCGTATTGCCAACAGAGCGCTACGGGAAGAAATGGGCCCCGATGCCCACAGCGGCATGAAACAATGAGCTGATTTTGATAGAGAAGCTTGCTGCGGGATTTTCCGCCAAAAGCCCTGCGCCGCAAAGCCAGCCGTAGCACACATAGTTTTGCTCGATAGGGAACAGATCGCATGCCGGAAGCCATTATCTGCATTTTTGCTAAACCGCCAATTCCCGGATCGGTGAAGACCCGCCTGATTCCGGAGCTTGGCGCGGAACGCGCGGCGGAGCTGGCGGAAGCGTTTCTTGAAGACACGGTTGCCATGGTCCGCACGCTGCCCTGGGCGGAATGCATCATTGCCGCCACAAAAACTTTTGAGCGCAGTTACTTCAAGCCGGAAGAAGTGTGGCTGCAGTCGGAAGGCGACCTGGGCGACCGTCTGGAAAAAGTTCTGCGGCTGGCCCTTAAGCGTAAGCCCATGGTGCTGGCTATCGGCGCTGACAGTCCCGGCCTTCCCGCCTCCTACCTTGAAAATGCCCGCCAGGCCCTCGCCACCGCGGACGCCGTGCTTGGCCCTTCGGCTGACGGCGGCTTCTATCTCATCGGCCTTAAGGATTGTCCTGTGGGCGTGCTGGAAGGAATCCAGTGGAGCCATTCCACCACCCTTGCCGCAACCATGCACAAGCTGGAACAGTTTGGCATGAAGACCGTGCTCATCAATCCGTGGTTCGATATTGATAGCCATGAAGACCTTGAGCGACTGCGCCGCCAACTGGCCAATGATCCCGCCGCCGCGCCCCGCACTGCTGACCTGCTGCGCCAAGACCCCAGAAAAGATCGCCGTGATCGCACGTGATCGCCGTAATCGCGCGTGATCGGAAAGGCAGAAGCTACAGCGGATTTTGCGCTCATTGGGGCTTCGCCAAAAAAGATGAAGCCGGCACGAAATGAAGCGCCGTGATGAATTTCGTGGTCAAGACGCAGAAGCTTGCCATGAGTCATGCGGACCAAAATGAACTCTCGCTAAGAATGAAAGCTTTCGCCAAAATAAAAATGCGGTCGATGAGTCTTGCCAAAATGGGTCTTACTAAAATGGGTCTTACTGAATGAAGCCCACGTCAAAATGAAGATCTCCGTGATCATTCCCGTCTTGAATGAACGCGGCGCGTTGCCTGCCACCATTGCTGCTCTGCGCGCCTGCCGCGGGAGCGCGGACCAAATGGCCTCGCCGAGCGTTCCTTCTGAAATCAGTGCTTCGCAAACAGGTGCTTCCAAGGTCGCCATCTCGGAGATCATCGTCAGCGACGGCGGCAGCAGCGACGGAACGGCCGACTGGGTACGCGCCCAACCGGACCTTGTTCTGGTAAATTCCGCGCGCGGTAAAGGCCCGCAACTTAATGCCGGCGCAGCCCGCGCCACCGGGGACGTGCTGCTCTTTCTCCACGCCGATTGCGCACTCTCCCAGGCCGCGCTCAATGCGCTGCATTTGGCTTTGTGTGGCGCTGCCCGTTCTTGCCCCCAGGTTTCGAGCCCCAAGCTTTCCAGCCCCAAGCTTTCCGCTGCTGGTCTTGCTGCTCCACATTTTTCGGTCTCAAAGCCACTGGGCGGCGCGTTTTATCTGCGCTTTGCCGAATCGCATCCGCGGGCGCTGCGCCTTGTGTCCTGGGGCATCAATCTCCGTGCCCGGCTTCGCGGCTCTGCCACTGGCGATCAGGGTATCTTCGTCCGCCGTGATGTCTTTCAATCCATTGGCGGCGCTCCGGACTGGCCGCTGTTTGAAGACGTGGAACTGGTCCGGCGCATCAAGCAGGCAGGGGAATTTGTGGTCTTAAAGACGCCGCTTACTGTTTCCGGGCGGCGCTATATTGAGCACGGCGTGCTGCGGACGGCGCTCCTTATATATTCTCTGCGCTTCGCTTATTGGCTGGGTGTCCCACCGCAGCGGCTGAAGGAGTGGTTCAGGGACGCAAGGGGGAAGGAGAAGAAGAGCGAACTGTAGCCGACAAGGCATCGTCGTCGGCATTCTTTCCCCGGCAGGCCCGAGCCGCGGCATCGCCACGAACATGACAGCATTCAAGGCAATAGCTGTCTCGCAAGACGGTAAAGACTGTGGCGCTGGGAGACAGCAGCGGCATGGTGGAGGTTTGGGAACTGCGGTAAAGGCGAAGCGTTTATTCGACCACTCAGAAATCAGCGGATTGCATAGCTGCGGTTCGCGTAAGCCATACAACAGAATCGAATGCTGGGTAGTGATGTGGTTGAAGTTGAAAAGGCTGCTGATTTCAGGCGGCACCCTTTACCTTTCCGGCAGCAAATGCTTTTTCACAGAGCCATTCTACGTCCTTAAACTGACACGCATGGAAGTACACCTGAAGCCTGAAACAATCGCCGCCGATGCCAGTTTCAGAGTACCACTATGCACTACGGAATTTAATATTGTTGTCTTATTTTGTCTTACAGAGTAAGATTACATTATTATGGCTTCTCCACCCCGCAGCACACGCACATTCACTGTCAGTTTCCCTCCCGAACTTGCGGAGCAGGTTGAGCTGACGGCCAGGGCCGAAAATCGCACCACCAGCGAATTGTTCCGGGAGGCCTTTCGCACCTATCAAGCCCAGCGCGCGAGAAAAATATTGCGTGAATCTCAAGCGGCGTTCCGGGGCAATAACCCTTCGGGTTATACAGCAGCGGATGTGCCACGGCTAGTGAAGGAGTATCGCGCCGCAAAACAGGCCAAGAAAAAGTGATTGTCGTATTCGACACCAATATCTGGATATCAGCCTTGTTTTTTGGAGGAAAGCCAGAGCAGGCGATCCTCAAAGCCTATGAGGAAGACGAGATGGCTATTTGCCAGCAAATAGCCGATGAAATTGAAGAAGTAGCGATCAGAAAATTTGCGCAGCAAGCCGGGCAAATCAAAGATAAACTCGAACGGCTTATGGTGAATGCGTTATGGGTCACTGTTCGCGGAGAATTGAAGGTTTCGCGTGACCCGGATGATGACATCGTCTTGGAGTGTGCGCGTAATGCCCAAGCTCATATTATTGTCAGTGGCGATAACGATTTGCTTGATCTTCGGCAGTTTAGTGGCATCCATATCTTGACTGCCGACCAGTATCTCTCCGGTGCTGAGCCGCATCCCCATAACTGAACATCACTTGGCAAACAGGCGGAAATTATTTGTCGCAGGTTCATTGCCCATGTGAACTGCACCCCCTCTAAACTGCCGCCATGCAGCCCGCGACCGGCCTAATTGGCGCACACAAGCCTTTCATTAGCCGCGCGAATTCTTCTAGATTGAGCGATTGCGCGCCGTCCGATAATGCGCGCTCCGGACAGGGATGCACTTCGATAATTAATCCATCGGCGCCTATGGCCAGAGCTGCGCGGCTGGCTGGTGCGATTAGCTCGCGCTTGCCCGTACCATGCGATGGATCGGCAAGAACGGGCAGATGAGAAAGTTCGCGTACCAGAGCAACGGCGGCAAGATCGAGCGTGTTGCGCGTCATCTCGCTTTCAAAGGTCTTGATGCCGCGTTCACAGAGCACTACATTGTCATTGCCGCCGGCCAGCAGATATTCCGCCGCCAGCAGCCACTCTTTTACGCTGGCGGAAGGGCCGCGCTTAAGCAGAATCGGCTTTTTGGCCCTGGCGAGATGGCGCAGCAGATCGTAATTCTGCATGTTGCGCGCGCCCACCTGAAGCATGTCCGCATGGTCACAGATGAGCTGAATGTCATTGGTGCTCATCACCTCGGTGACCACGGGCAAGCCCACTTCTTCACGCACTTCACGCAGCAGCCGCAGCGCTTCAATGCCCAGGCCCTGAAAATCATACGGCGAGGTGCGAGGCTTGTAAGCTCCGCCGCGCAGCATTGTGGCTCCGGCGGCTTTGATGGCAAGCGCCGTAGAAAAAAGCTGCTCGCGCGATTCCACCGAACACGGCCCGGCAATTACTACGGCTTCTTCTCCGCCGATGATTACGCCGCCAACGTCAACCTGCGTGCGTCCGCTTTTGACGATTTTGCTGACAAGCTTGAACGGATGCGCGATGGGCACAACGTCCTCCACGCCGGGCGCGGCTTTGAGAGCTTCCAAGGCGACGCGCGATCCTCCGGAGCCGACTGCGGCCACACTGGCCCGCTCCGCACCACGCGTGACATGCGGCTGAAAACCGCATTCGATTACGCGCTCAATTACGTGTTGAAGTTCCGCTTCCGACGAACCTGCTGCCATATTGATGACCATGAGAAGTGCTCCCCTATTAGCTGCTAGCCACTAGCTTCTAGCCGCTGGCTCTTGGCTTTTAGCTCTTGGCTTAAATCAAAATCTTTCTTTCACGAACTACGAGCGGAAAAAATAATCTGCCTCGTGCTTTTCAGGGGCTAAAGCCCCTTTCAATCTGCACC
>JBARNL010000222.1:0-1856 GCA_049802955.1 Candidatus Angelobacter sp. | reverse complement strand
TTCCCGCAGGCCGGCAATCTGCAAGAGTTCTGGCAGAACATTGCCCAGGGCAGAAATTGCATCACTCAGGTGCCATTCCATCGCTGGGATGTGAATACCTATTACCAGCGCGGCAACATCGCCGAAGGCAAGACCAATAGCCAGTGGGCAGGATCCATCGAAGATTATGACCGGTTCGATCCATTGTTCTTCAACATATCTCCTGACGAAACTCGATCTATGGATCCCCAGCAACGTTTATTTCTGCAAGCGTGCTGGCACGCTGTAGAAAACGCAGGTTACAACGTGCGCCTGTTGTCCGGGAAAAAATGCGGAGTCTTCGTAGGCTGTACTGCCACAGAATACGCCATGCTGTCGCAACAGCAGCGATTGAGCGCACAGGGGTTTACAGGCAATGCGCTCTCAATACTGGCTGGACGCATCTCGTATTTCCTGAACCTGCAGGGTCCTTGTCTCTCTGTTGATACTGCCTGTTCTTCATCGCTGGTAGCCCTTGCGAATGCCTGTGACAGTTTGATTTCCGGCGAAAGCGATATGGCTCTTGCAGGCGGCGTATATGTGATGGCGGGGCCGGAGATGCACATCAAAACGGCCCAAGCGGGAATGCTCTCGCCGGAAGGCAACTGCTTCACGTTCGATCAGCGCGCGGACGGATTTGTTCCCGGAGAAGGTGTAGGCGTGGTGATGCTGAAACGCCTGACCGACGCCCAACGGGATCACGACCTTATTTGCGGCATTGTTGAAGGATGGGGTGTAAATCAGGACGGCAAGACCAACGGAATCACCGCTCCCAATCCGGAATCACAAGCCCGGCTGCAACAGGAGGTGTATGACAAGTACCGGATTGATCCGGCGACGATTCAATTGATTGAGGCGCACGGCACCGGCACTAAACTGGGCGACCCGATTGAGGTGGAGGGCCTGAGAAATGCTTTCAGGAAATATACCCGGAACAAAGAATACTGTGCGCTGGGTTCGGTGAAGAGCAATATCGGGCATTGCATGCCAGCTGCCGGAATTGCCGGGTTCATCAAGCTGATTTTCGCACTGCAGAACAGACAGTTACCGCCCACCATCAACTTCGAAACTCTGAACGAATATATCGCATTAAAAGACAGCCCGTTCTACATCAATACAGAGTTGCGGGAATGGAAGCGGAACGGAGCGGAGAAGCGCCGGGCAGCAGTCAGTTCACTGGGATTCAGCGGCACCAATGCTCATATTGTGGTCGGGGAGTATCTTTCAGCTGGTGACGCCAAACCAGATGTTACCGTGATCACTCAAAATACAAAGATCATGGTTCCCCTCAGTGCGAAAAACCTGGAACAGCTCAAACAAAAGGCGGGTCATCTGAAGGATTTCATCGCTAACACTCCGGCAGCCGACATTGTTGAGATTGCCTACACGCTGCAGGTGGGCAGAGAAGCCATGGATGAACGCGCGGGCTTCCTGGTGAGTTCGGCTGAGGAACTGGCCAACAAGCTTGGAGCCTATGCGGAGGGCAAGCAGGACATCGAAGACTGTTGCCTGGGCCAGGTCAAGCGCAGCAAGGGAAACATCAGCATTATCAACCAGGATGATGAAATCAGGGAAACCATCGTTGCGAAGTGGATAGAGCAAAAGAAATTGTCGAAGCTGCTGGGTTTGTGGGTCAAGGGAGTGGACTTCGACTGGAACAGGCTATACGGTGAAGCTAAGCCTCGTCGCATCAGTCTGCCCTTGTATCCGTTCGCGAAGGAGCGCTATTGGGTTGAAACAGGTCCAAGTCCGGCCACCGCCGCGAAACAAGCTGCGGCATTTGTGCTTCATCCCTTGCTGCACCGCAATGTTTCCGACCTCAGCGAGCAACGTTATAG
>JBARNL010000221.1:0-2277 GCA_049802955.1 Candidatus Angelobacter sp. | reverse complement strand
GGTGAATGCCATCGGGATCAAGGTGAATGGCGCTCACGCCGCCATACAAAGCGGGATAGTAATCCTGGCATCCGGTGGGGACTTTGATGAGCTGGGCTTCTACGTTTTGCGCGATCACGCGAATCTGCTCACGATCAAGCTTCTTGCCGGTATAGCGTGCCAGCGCGGCAGTGGTGGCGATCATGAGCGCAGACGAGCCGGAAATGCCCGCCCCCGCCGGAGATTCAGAGTGCGTCTCGATTTCAAAACCGCCATCGGGGGCAAAGAAGCGCGCCAGATGGCCAGCCAGCGGATGCTTGAACTTGCGTGCGGCGCACAGCTCGCCAAAGTTGCGGAACTCTTCTTCCACCTTTGTATCAAGCGACTTCAAACGGATCTTGTCATCAGTAAGGCGGGTGACTTTGCAGCGGGTGAGGATGTTGACGGCAAAATTTACCGTGACCGCGCCGGGATGAAAAAGATAGAGCGGCCAAAGATCGAGAGTGCCGCCGGCCAGGTCAACCCGGCAGGGCGCGTGCGCAACGATCGTACCGGGAGGTGGCAAATTTTATTCCGTGTAAAACTGGGCCATCTGGCGGAACTTATTGTAACGGCCGTCAAGGAGCTGCTGCACCGGTTGGTGTTTCAGCTCGTTAAAGTGCTTGAACAGGACTTCATCCACCAGCGCGGCCGCGGCGTCATGGTCAAGGTGCGCGCCGCCGTCAGGCTCAGGGATGATTTCGTCAATGATTGCCATTTCTTTCAGATCAGGGGCCGTAATACGCAACGCCTGCGCCGCAATTTCTTTCTTGGACGCGTCACGCCACATGATGGAAGCGCAGCCTTCAGGAGAAATAACGGAATACACGGAATTTTCCATCATGAAAACGCGGTCCGCCACGGCAATTGCCAGCGCACCGCCGCTGCCGCCTTCACCCGTGATGGTGGTGATGATGGGAACTTCAATCCGCGCCATCTCTCGCAGATTGCGCGCAATGGCTTCCGCCTGGCCTCGTTCTTCAGCACCCAGCCCAGGATAAGCGCCCGGGGTATCGACGAAAGTAAAGATAGGACGGCCAAACTTTTCCGCCATCTTCATGCAGCGCAGCGCCTTGCGATAGCCTTCAGGATTCGCCTGGCCGAAGTTGCGGTAAACGCGCTGCTTGGTGTCTCGGCCTTTTTGATGGCCAATGACCATGACGTTTTCGCCGCGATAACGCGCCATGCCGCACATGATGGCAACGTCGTCGCCAAAACCGCGATCACCGTGGATCTCACTCCAGTCAGTGAAAAGGCGATCGACGTAATCCATGGTAAAGGGGCGCTGAGAATGCCGAGCCAGCTCTGTTTTTTGCCAGGCATTTACGTGCAGGCGTATCTGTTCGCGCAGAAAATTGATCTGGTGTTGCAGGTGTTTCAGTTGCAGGCGGGCTTCATGGTCAGCGCCGGCTCGCGTTTCAAGCAGGGCAACCTGCCCTTCAATGACCTCTAACTGGCGCTGCGCTTTTACTGCTGGATCCAAAAATAGCTCCTAGCTGCTGGCTTTTAGCCAAAACTTTAATCTCTGTCATCCTGAGCGATATCTGAGGGAGCTTGCGACCGAGGACGAGTCGAAGGACCCCGAGAATATTTCGCTGACCATGCCGCGTCAGGGAGTTCTCACAAAAATCTGTGCCGCACTAAAGGGGGCTTTCTCGTTTTCACGATTTATCCACCTTTGGGGTCGCGTTGCCTGCAGCCAGCAGCCAGTGGCTAGCAGCTAGTAGCTCAATCTATCACCCTGACCGCTCCGCGACCCATCAATTCCTCAACCCGGGCAATAAAACTGCGATCTGGACAAATATTATATCTTTCCGCTTCCATCACCACCATGAAGTCGCCGGTACGTTCCACGTCAAACAACACCTTGGCCTCGCCTTTACGCTCGTCGCAAATGGCATGCAGCGCGTCCACCGTTGCTTCCGTAGCGGTATCCAGCGGCACACGAATGCGGATAGAGCGCGGCAGCTTTGGCTTGGCTTCTTCCAACGGCTGCAATCCAGTAATGATCACCTTGGGATTAGAGCCTTCTTCCACGCGCACGCTGGCACGCACCAGCATGGGAATTTCCTGCTTCAGGATGGTCGCCAGCCGTTTGTATGCATCCGGAAAAACGACGGCTTCAATGGTGCCGGTCATATCTTCCAGCACAGCTTGGGCATAAAGATCGCCCTTACGAGACTTGAGCACGCGCACGTTGGAAACCATGCCGGCAGTGTTGATCTCGTCGCGATCGGTTCCTTTGGTCATTGCACTGAT
>JBARNL010000220.1:0-7006 GCA_049802955.1 Candidatus Angelobacter sp. | reverse complement strand
TCTTTGATAATGTCAGGCCGGCTCAGCACCAGCACTTCAGAGCAATTCTCTTTGCCCCAGAAGTCATCCATGGACGGATGGCGCTCCTGTATCTCCGTGCCCATGGCGCCGTCATAGATAACCACGCGCTCGCGAACTGTCTCTAAAAAAGGCTTCATCTTCCTCTAGTCAAGACCCTTTAGCGGGTTCCTGCTTACAACATTTTACTTATGAATTTCCCCTCACCCGACTCTTTCACTCTGATTGGTGCAATCCGCATCTTGAACGGTACTGTTTCAGGGTTTTTCGATCGTACATTCCTGATCCGTGTCATCCGCGTTCATCAGTGGTAAGGGTTTGCCTTTCCAGATCTCGGCGATAGCCCTCTCCCCTCCCGGTTCATCCCACTCCATCCCAACCCATCCCAGATTGGCGTAGGTTTGGACCGTTCCTCTTGATTCTGATCCGCGTTCCATCCGCGTCCATCCGCGGTAAATCTTGCCTTTCCGATTCCCGGCGATCACCGCGATTGCCGCGCCCCCTCCACCTCCACCTCAATCAGCATTCCAAAGCACTTAGCGCACATCATCCCAGGAGCATCCCAGACCCGAAGATCATGGCCCAAGACAGTCTAAACTACTGCAATCAAATGAGTTATGTTAGCAAAGCAGCTCACGAAAGTCAAGCGAAAAACAGCCTACTGACGCGTGAAATTGTCGCGGAGTTTTTCCAAAGCACGACATTAGCAATTCTGTAAATGATTGTGAGCGCAAGGGCGATTATTCAACAGCTACGGTTTCGCAGTTTAGGTTTGCGCTCGCATTTACAATCGCGATGATGCTATTTTCACTTCGCCTATTGCCAATGTGTTCTCTCATTTTGCGGGTGCCAACGTCAATGATGCCCCAAACGGCCGGTCTTGCTCCCCCCTTAAGCCTGGCGCGGATGGTGTGTACGTGGTCCCCGCATCGAACCTGAAGAAGCTAGACTCATCGGCTGCGGTGGAGTTCCCGCCCGAGCTTTCTGTTTACGAAGTAACCGATACCGTCACAATTGAGGCGACCGTCTCGCCCGAAGGAAGGGTGAAGAAAGTAAAAGCCGTCAGCGGCAAGATCGCCGAGCTGAAAGAAGCTGCCAAGAACACGGTCAAGCAATGGAACTACGAGCCGTACTTGATAAACGGCACACCCGTCCCTGTACGCACCGAGATTACTCTCAATTTGGACAACACACTCGACCACTACCGCGACCCTAGCGGTGATGTTCCTGTGCATCTGGACCAGAACACCGCACTAGGACTTGTCACGAAGCGAGTCGAGCCTCATTATCCGCTAAAAGCGCGCATAGACTACATCCAAGGAGCGGTTGAATTACTTGTGCTCGTCGGCAAGGACAGCCACGTCCACGCCGTGCACATAATCAAGGGACATCCGATGCTCGCTGCAGCCGCGTACATTGCGGTACGTCAGTGGGAGTTCAAGCCGTATGTTGAGAACGGCAAAATCCTTCCCGTGGTTACAAACTTGACCGTCGCATTTAGCCTTCGATGAATGGCTTGCCTAACGTTTACACTCAGAACCGAGATCGCACTTGCGGGTTAGTCTTGGAAACACGTGACCGCAGCCGTTTCAAAGATTCAGCTTCGCAGCGCCGCAAGAAGGAATTATTCGCGCTCCCGCGCCCGCCTATAGCGGGAATGAATAAGAGTCATTGAACTCGTTGGTCATACCATTCAGTCGTAGCAAGGTGGCAACCTGCGCCCTGTGAGAGGCAGGCAAACTCCGGGAACAACCCAAATGCCAATACCGCGGGTCCCAACAGCATTATGGGAGCCTGCCATGTTCATCTCCACAAAAATCGTTTTTACACAAACCGTTCAGGTGTTCAGGCTTGATCATTCCGCAGTAGCATACCGCAGGACAGCCACCGGGACCTCAGCGCAAGCCGTGCAGAATCTCTTATGGCGATGAAATGACTCATCGGCTTCGCGATGAGTTTCGCCCAGGACTTCTATTTGCTTCATCTCGCGATCGTCTTTTTTCGTGCTGGCAAAGAACTCGAGTAGCCGGGCTTTAAACAATTCATCTGCCTGGGACGCTTTTTGGAAAAGTTCCCGGCCGCGCGCGCATAAATCTTGATGCATGGCGGTGATTTTCTCGCCGGACGGCAATGAAGTCCAGAGGCTTTACAGGCTTTTTACATGCAAAAAGGACAGAATTTACTTAGACAGAATTTCTCGCGCGAATCTGCTTTACAGATGCGCTTTAGGATGAGCTGCCGCTCTCACGCAACAAACTTGTAGCCCAGGCCGGGGACAGTCAGGATCATGGCGGGCTGTTTGGGATCTTTTTCCAGCTTCTGGCGCAGGCTCCCGACGTGGACGTCCACGGTGCGTGTAAAAGTTTCTTCGCTGTAACCCCACACTTCCTTGAGCAGCACTTCGCGTGACAATGTGGTTCCCGGATTCTGTGCAAAGTAGCGCAGCAGTCGAAACTCGCGCGCGGAAAGCGGCAGCACCTTGCCTTCGCGTGAAACCGTTGTGCCTTTCAGGTCTATCCGCACCGGCCCAAACTGCAATACGTGCGCTTCTTTGGGATGCACCGCGCCACGCCGGATCTGCGCCTCAATCCGCGCCAGCAGTTCCAAAATTTCAAAAGGCTTGGTCACATAGTCGTCCGCACCAATCTTCAATCCCAAAACTTTATCAACCAACTGGCCGCGCGCAGTGAGCATAATTATGGGCGTTGCGATTCCTGCCTTGCGGATGTCCCGGCAAACGTCATTGCCATTTTTCTTCGGCAGCATCACGTCCAACACTACCAGGTCATAAGCGCCTTCAATGGCTTTGCGGAGACCTTCTTCTCCATCGGACGCTGTATCCAGAGCGTATCCTTCCGCCTTGAGGCGGTCAGAGAGCGTCATGCGGAGGTCTTCTTCGTCTTCCACCAATAGGATTCGTTCGGTCATCGGGAGAAGCCCGGTTCCGCATCGGCTGGTTTATCTGCCGCGCCGTGAGTTTCTTCTGCCGTGCGTTCCTGCGCCACCGGAAGATGAATGCTGAAGGCACTTCCCTTGCCCAGTTCGCTGCTCGCTGTGATCCGGCCTCCCATGGCTTCCACAATCGTCCGTGCCAGCGGTAATCCCAGGCCGGTTCCGTGGATTCCAGATTCACTTACCGCCGGGCTGCGGTAGAAAGGCTCAAAGATATGCTTGATTTCGTCTTTGCCAATGCCGATTCCCTTGTCTTCCACGGTTAATTTCACTTCTTCAACACGGCCAGTGCCTTTTACCGCGGCTGCTGAAATCCGCAGCCAGCGATTATCTCCGCCATATTTCACGGCATTGGTAATTAGGTTCTGCAAGCTGCGCACCAGCGCGGTGAAATCGGCGTTCACGGCCGGCAATCCGCTTTCAATACGCCGCTCCACCGTGAATCCTGCCGCTGCCACCTCAGAGCTTGTTCCTTCCAGCGCTGAGTCAATCACTTCTGCAATATTTACGCGCCCGTGTCCCAGGTGGCGTTGCGGCTGTTGTGTCGCTGCAAATAGCAATACCTGCTCCACCAACTGCGTCAACTGGCGGCTCTGCTTCACGATGGTGTTTCCATACCGGACCACTTGCTGTTTGTCTTCCACCACGCCATGGGCAATATTTTCCGCTGCCGATGAGATCACCGCCAACGGTGTCCGCAATTCGTGCGAAACACCGGCAACAAAATCCATTTGCAATCTCGCCAGCCTGCGCGCTCGCTGGCTCGCTACCACAATCAGGCCCATCGTGATAGCCAGGACTCCCAGCACGCCAAAGCTTGCCATCAGGTTGCGGCGTCTCAGCGCGCCCACGGCCGCTTCCACCGATCCGCTTTTGTGCGTGGCGGTGAGCTGCCATGTGCCCTGGCTCTGAGCATAATGAAATGGATCGAATCTGGGCAGTCGCTCCAGCGCTGCCATGTGCTGTTCATCCGATTGCTGCGCGTGATCGCCCGGCCTGCGCGTGGCAGAAAAAAATTCCATCCCCGCATCCGCTGGTCCGCCGTGTCCAAATGGAGGCCCAATCAGATTCAGGGCGGCATCCGGCGGCCGATTTTTCTCTTCGTCCGGTCCCGCCGCGGATGAATAAAACACGCGTTCGCCGTCATTGCTAACGGATTTAACTGCAATGTAGTAGTCCATCCCGGATGAACCGCCAAAAAACTTTTGCGTCAGCTCGGGAAAAATTTCTGTCTTCAGCGCGTTTGGAGTGAGCTGTATGATCAGCCATGTGACATCTGCCCTGTTCACAGGTCCATCCGAGGACATGTGCCGCCGGATGGGATAAGCAATCGCCGGTATCGAATGATCTATTGCCCACGGCATCATCATTTCCGGCATGTGTCCACGCATCATTCCCGGCATGCGCCTGCGCAGCGCCGCTCTCCCGCCTTGCCGGCGCCCATTGAAGTTTCCTGGAGGCCCAAACTCTGAACGGCGACTAGCTTCATTCCCTTCCTGCTTTCCAGCCGCCGGATGGTGCGCCGTGGTGATCTCCAACAACCGTTGTTGCATGGAATCAAATTCTGCCGGCCATGCAGTCCGCTCAAACTGGCCGCTGGCAGGATCGAACCGCAGCGGCTTTTGGTGCGTTGGATCGGCCCAGAGATAGATATGTGAAACCAGATTCGGATGCGCCGCGGTCTGCTGCAAGTGATGAAATTGTTCGTTCAGTTCCGCCGGATTCACCGCGCTGGAACTCTCTGCAATTGTCCTGATCTCAACCGCAACTGCGCCTAGTTCGCGGGCAAAATCCTGCCGGAAACTCATTAAAGAGACGTGCAGGTTTGAGAGCATCTGCGCCCGTGTGGCATCGCTTACCTGTCCGCTCCACCGATACTGCAGTACCGCCAGCCCCACCAACACCGCTGCCATTGCGGGTATGGCTACCCAGCGGAGAAGACGTTCTCTGGCTTGCGGCTTATTCATTCGCTTTCAGCTTTGGGGGAAATACGGTGGCGGAATGGCACGCCCGTTCCGCGCCGGCTTCCACCTTATAGATTATATGTCCTGCCTTATGCTCCCGGCACGATTGCCTCTGCTCGCGGGCTGGGCCGCAGTGGACGCTCCAGCAACGCGCTTAGTTCCCGCAGGAATCCAGGCTTGTAAATCACCGCTCTCGCTCCGCATCCCGCACATGCTGCCCGGAACCGAGAGCTCGTGTCCATTGACATAAGAATGACCTCTGTACCAGGGGCCATCTGGGACAGCAACAGGGCCGTTCTCAGGCCGCTCATCCCAGGCATGTCGGCATCCATCAGGACAAGGTCTGGTTTTAGATCGATTACGGCATCAACTGCTTGCGTGCCACTCTCTGCCCGGCCAGCCACTTCCACCACATCGTAATGGTCCAGAAGAGAGCAGATCGCGTGCAGAATGGTCTCGGAATCATCCACCACCAGTGTTCTTTTTTTTATGCGCTGCAACGGAACTGGTTCAAGTGTTTGCGTGCGGATTGCTAGGGGTCCCAGAGACATACAGCACCTCAGCCAAAATTAATTAACTTCAAAGATTAGTCAGGGTTTGAGTCGGCTGGGGTAAACAAGCCAACAAGGATTTGTAAAGTTCTTGTAAAGAGCCACTTTGGAACTGGAATACCGCACCGAATTCTTTTTAACCACTTAAAGCGGACAGGACGCCCATGAAAAACCAGGAAAAACTTTCAGGTCGTCCTGTCCTTTGTCGCGGCGCGCCCGTCTAGAAAGCGCCTGGGGGCGGACCGTCGGACCCGCGGTGTCCGTGCATTCCCATGCCCATGCCCATTCCCATGCCATGATGGCTTTCAAGTTCGTTCATCTTTGTTTGCTGTTCTGGCGTGAGAGTCTGATAAAACGCAGCTTGCGCCTTGGCATGCGCCGTGATCATCTGCGTGCTGAGATTGCCGATTGTGTTGGCTGCCTGCTCAATCCCTGCAGTATCGTTCTTCTGGATTGCAGCTTTCAGGCTGTCATGCGCCGTACGCATCTGGTCATGCGTTGCTTTGGCGTTGTTTGCGGCTTCGCTGAAAATCGTGCTCGCCTGTTGTTGCTGTTGCGGAGTCAGCGAGAGTTGTTTGGTCAGGAAATTCAGGTGGTGCTGCGCCATCTTTCCCTGGTCGGGTGGATTTCCCTGTTGTGCCATGGCAAAAACGCTTGCCAGGGCCAGGACTGCGGTTACTTTCAAGAGGGTTGTTCTCATTTTGGTGCTCTCCATGAAAATGCTCTTTGGTAAATCTACGAATAAAGCATGTTACTGTGATTTAATCGTGCTTATTAAGCAGCGCAAAAGCGCTGCATTACCATGCCGAACTCGTGCCGGAAATTTTCTTTGTGGACAAAATCAAAAGCGCCCGCATCTTCACAAGATTTGCGCAGCTCGGGCGATTCATCGGTGGACATGAGCACCACCCGCGCTGACGGAAACCGGTGCGCAAAAAACCACGCCAGCGTCAGCCCGTCGAGATAGGGCATGTGTACGTCCATCAGGACCATGTCCGGTTTCGTTTTCATCACCGTCTCAATGGCTTCGCCGCCTTTTCCGGCGCGTGCCACCAGGTCGATGGTGGGATCAAGTTCCAGCAGTTCGCAAGCGACTTGCAGGAAGGTTGGCGAATCGTCAACCACAACCGTTCGGATACGGCTTAGGTCAGGTTTGCGCAAGACCTCTTGCGCCAATTCATTTGTCATCACTTGAGCTGGTGCTGCCATCCGTCTTCACCTCAGTAAAACGCGATGTATTCATATCAACACGTTTACTGGTAACTCTGGGTAAAATGGCAGGCAACGCTGTGTAAAGAGAGTGTAAAGAAGGGATTTATTTGGACAAAGTCATGTTCGCAGACTTGATGGCTGTTTGACTAGATCGATAGCGCCATTCGCAGTGCACGATCAAGTTCCGCGATCTTTCGCGGAGAAAGTTGAGCTATAAAGTGTGAGAGCTCGGCTTTTCGCACGCTGATCAAGTTGTCGCAGGTGATCCAGCTTGGATGTTTTAGCCCTTCCTCCGGTCCTATGGCTACC